>JBOGSY010000069.1:0-8609 GCA_050691915.1 Candidatus Limnocylindria bacterium
GCCCTCGGCAATGGCCGCGCCCGCCACGCCCAGGCCGGGGGAGACGTGCACGTCGGCCAGGATCGAGGTGAGGTCCTCCCTGGACAGCCGGTGGAGGAGGTCGATCTCCGGGCGGAACTGGTCGATCACCGCATGATCGGCGCCCAGCAGCCGGCGCGCCTCATCGACCGTCCGGCGCAGGACGGCTCCCGGGTCCCGGATGGAGCTGATCTCGGCCGCGATCGAGGCCAGCGCCCGCTGCGCTTCCGCGGAGCGTGCCAGCTCCACGGCCTGCTGGCGCAGGCTGGCCTCCAGCCGGGCGCGCTCGCTGACGTCCCGGGTCGAGCCGTGGATCCCGGCGAACGACCCGTCCTGCGTGGTGCCCGCACCCACCGTCTCGACCGGGATCAGCCGGCCGTCCCGATGGAGCAGCCTGAACTCGCTGCGCTGCTCGAGGGACGGATCGGCGGCGAAGCGACGGAACTCCTCCTCCATCCGCTCGCGGTCGTCGGGGGCCACCAGGCTGGTGAACGGCTGGCCGATCAACTCGGCCGGCCGCCAACCGTTGAACAGCTCGCTCGCCTCCGACAGGTAGGTGAAGCGGCCTTCGGCGTCGATCTCGTAGATCTGGTCGGGCGAGTGGTCGACCAGGAAGCGGTAGCGCCGCTCGCTGTCGCGCAGCTGCTGGTAGAGACGGGCGTTGCGCGCCGCGATGGCGCCCTGCCCGGCCAGCTCCTCCAGGAGGGCGACGTCGCGCGGATCGATGCGCCGCGGCTCGGCATAGGTGATCGCCAGCGTGCCGACCACCTCGCCGCCGGCGCCGCGCAGCGGCGCCACCGCCGCGGCCCCCAGCTGCAGCCGGTGGGGCGAGTCGTCGTCGGGGTCGTGCGGGATGCGCGGGTCCGCCGGGTAGTCATCGGTCCAGGCCGGGCGGCCGGTCTGGGCGGCCAGGCCGTTGATGCCGCCGCCCACCGGGAAGCGCTGGCCACGCAGCCAGGCGCGCGTCCGGGGATCGGTGTCCCCGGCCAGGACCATGGGAACCAGGTCCGTCCCCTCGTCGTTCATCAGGGTCAGGTGGGCGCCGTCAGAGCCCAGCAGCCGCTTGGAGGCGTCGACCACCTGCTGCAGGGTCTCGGCCGCGTCGTCCACCTCCACGATGCGGCGGGCGATCTCGCCCAGGGTGCGCTGTACCTCCACCACCCGCTCCAGCGCCTCGGCCTGGCGGCGCAGGTCGGTTTCCAGCTGCACGCGCTCGCGGATGTCGCGCACCGACCCGTGGCCACCCGCGAACTCGCCGTCGACCACCGTCCCCAGCCCGTTGATCTCCATGGGGATCCGGCTGCCGTCGCGGTGCAGGACGGTGAGGCGGTACTGCTGCGCGTGGGTCGGGTCCTCGACCACGCGCTGCCAGTGCTCGAGCACGTCGGGCCGCGATTCCGGCGCCACGATGTCGGTGAGGTGGCGGCCCACCATCTCCTCGGGCGCCCAGCCCACCAGGGAGCGGCAGGTCTCGGACAGGTAGGTGAAGCTTCCGTCGCGGTCGACCGTCCAGATCAGGTCGGGCGAGTTGTCGACGATGAACCGATAGCGCCGCCCCGACTCGGTCAGCTGCTCGTAGAGGCGCGCGTTGGCGATGGCGATGGCCCCGGTGTCGGCCAGGCCCTGGAGCAGCTCGATCTCGTCGCCGGTGGTCTCGCGCGGCCGCTGGTGAGAGATCGCCAGCGTGCCGAACACCTCGCCGCCCGGGGCGCGGAGCGGCGCCACGGCCATGCCGCGCAGCCCCATCCGGCGGGCCACCGCCTGGTCGTCGTCGGTGTGCGGGATGCGCGGGTCGACCAGGTAGTCGGTGGTCCAGACCGGCTCGCCCAGCTCGGCCGCCAGGCCGTTCAGGCCGCCGTCAATCGGGAACTCCTGGGTTTCCAGCCACGCCCGCGTCTTGGCATTCATCCCGCCGGCCATGACGTGCGGCCGCAGGATCGCCTGCTGCGGGTCGCGCAGGGTGAGGTGCGCGCCATCGGAGCCGAGCAGCCGCTTCGCGCCGTCCACGACCTGCTGGAGCGCCTCCTCCGGGTCGCGGATGGCCGTGATCCGGGCCGCGATGCGGTGCAGCGTCTGCTGGGTCGCGACCCGGTGCTCGAGCTCGCGGGCCTGGGTCCGGTAGCGCTCCTCCGAGGCGGCCAGCTGGTCGACCAGGCGCTGGTTGGCGAGCGCCGCGGCGGCGTGGTCGCCCAGCGCGCGGAGCAGGGCGATCTGCTCGGCGCTGAAGGCCGCCGGGCGGCTGGAGTAGGCGCCCAGGGCGCCCACCGCCCTGCCGCCGGCGAGCAGCGGCATGACGGCCATCGATCGCATGCCCGACACGCGGACGATGCGGTCCGCGACCTCGGAATGCGGAAAGCGCCGGTCGGCGGGGTAGTCGTCGGTGACCGTCAGGCGCTGGGCGGCCACGGCCGTGCCGAACATGCCGACCCCCACCGGCAGGGTCAGGTCGCGGATCAGGCGGCGCGCCTCGCGGTTGGTGATCCCGGCGTCGTGGGCGAAGCGCAGCTCTCCGCTGGCCTCGTCGACCAGGTAGACCATCGCGCCATCGGCCTGGAGCAGTCGGGCCACTTCCCTGACGGCGTTCTTCAGAAGCTCGGCGTCGGCCGTCATGGAGCGGAGCATACGCCCCGCGGGACGTGTTGCTCAGGACGGTTCGATCAGCTTGCGCTCCACCGCCCAGAGGGCGGCCTGGGTCCGGCTGGCCAGGCCCAGCTTGCCCAGGATGTTGCTGACGTGCGTTCGCGCGGTTCGCTCGGTGATGGAGAGGTTGTAGGCGATCTCCTTGTTCGAGGCTCCCCTGCCGAGCTGGCCCAGGACGTCCTTCTCCCGCGGGGTCAGCGGCTCCACCGGCTCCTCGTCCTTCCGCGCCCGAAGCCGCTGGGCGAGCAGACGGGCCACCGCGGCGTCGAGGTGCACCTCGCCGGCATGGGCGGCGCGGATGGCGGACGCCACCTCCTCCGCGTCGGCGTCCTTGAGCAGGTAGCCGCTGGCGCCCGCCTCCAGGGCGGAGGTGACCTTCTCCTCCTCGATGAAGCTGGTCACCGCGATGACCTCGATCCCCGGGTTGGCCTGCTTGATGGCGGCGATGGCCGTCAGGCCGTCCATGTTCGGCATCAGCAGGTCCATCAGCACCACGTCCGGAGTGAGGTCGGCGGCGAGCTTCACCGCCAGGGCGCCGTCGCCCGCCTCGCCGACCACCTGGACGTCGGGCTGAAGCTCCAGGAAGCCGCGCAGCCCCCGCCGCACGACCTCGTGGTCGTCGACCAGCATGACCCGGATCGGCGCGTTCTCGTCCACGGCAGAAGCATAGCGGGCGGGTGACGGCGGGAACGGCGAGGCTAGAATGCCCAACCTGGCGAGGGAAAGGAGATGGCGATCCGTGGAGGCCGGCTGACGTGGACCTGCCGCGCTGCCCGTGGGCGCTGAGCGACCCGCTCAACCTGGCCTACCACGACCACGAATGGGGCGTTCCGATCCGCGACGATCGGACCCTGTTCGAGCTGCTGGTGCTGGAGGGTGCGCAGGCGGGGCTGGCCTGGATCACGATCCTGCGCAAGCGCGAGGGCTACCGCCGCGCGTTCGATGGCTTCGTCCCGGAGCGGATGGCGGCCTACGGCGAGGCCCGGGTCGCGCGCCTGCTGGCGGATCCGGGCATCGTGCGCAATCGGGCCAAGGTCGCATCGGCCATCGGCAACGCGCGGGCCTACCTGCGTCTGGCCGACGGCGGCGTCTCGTTCACCGCCCTCCTGTGGTCGTTCGTCGACGGGCGGCCGGTTCAGAACCGCTGGCGCGAGCAGGAGGAGGTGCCGGCCGAGACCGATGCTTCACGCGCCCTCTCCCGGGACCTGCGCCGCCGCGGCTTCTCGTTCGTGGGACCCACCATCCTGTATGCCTTCATGCAGTCGGCGGGCATGGTCAACGACCACCTGGTCGCATGCCATCGCCACGCGCCGGTGGCCGCGCTGAGCGGCACGGGCACCGGGCCGCCGGCCGAATGACGTAGGCCGGTTCGCGACGGATGCTGCTGGGCGTTGCCGGTGGCGACCGCGAGACTGTGCGCATCGCACTCGTCGCAGCCAGCGGCGGGCGAGGAAAGGAGGCCAGCAGTGCATCCCGTGACCATGCAGCTGATGGCCGAGGTTCGAGCGCAGGAGATGCTCCTGAAGCCCCGAGATACTCGGTCGCTGCGCAACGAGAAGAGCGTTGCCGCGCGCCTGCGCCGGTTCTTTCTGGACTCGACGCCCGCCGGCACCGCCGCCTGATCGTGCCGGACGCGGCTCATCCCACGGGGTGAGCCGCGTTTCGGTGCCCGGCCCGTGCGGTTCCTATACTCGGGCCGGATGTCCCCCATCGCCTCGGTCGACGTTCCGGCCAGCACCGCCAACCTGGGCAGCGGCTTCGACTGCTTCGCCGCCGCGCTGAGCCTCAAGCTGCGCGCCGAGCTCCACGTCGGGGACGAGCCCGGGATCGTCCTCAACGCGCATGGTGAGGGTGCCCCGGCGGCCGGGGACGACCCGGAGGCCAACCTGGTGATCCGCTCCTTCCGCGAGGGGATGCGGGCCGCGCACGGCTCCGTCACCGGCAGCGGCGCCTGGCGGATCGAGGTCAGCAGCATGATCCCGGCCGCCCGCGGGCTGGGAAGCTCCGCCGCCGCCATCGTGGCCGGGCTGCTGCTTGGGGCCAGCGTCGGCCGGCGTGCGCCGACCGCCGACGAGCTGCTGGCGATCGCGACCCAGGTGGAGGGCCACCCGGACAACGTGGCGGCCGCGCTGTACGGCAGCTTCACCCTGGCCGCCGGAGGCACGCTGCGCCGCTTCCGCAGCCCGGAGAGCTGGATGCCGGTCGTCTTCGTCGCCAGCGCCCAGAGTCGGACGGCCGAGATGCGCGCGGCCCTGCCGGCCAGCGTGCCGCACGCCGAGGCTGCCCGGCAGGCGGCCCGCAGCGCTCTGCTGGCCACGGCGATCATGACCTCCGACGCCGGTCTCCTGCGCGAGGCGATGAGTGACGGGCTGCACCAGCCCTACCGGCTGCCGCTGCTGCCGGGCGCCGCCGCCCTGATCGAGGCCGCGTACGAGCATGGCGCGGCCGGCGCCGCGCTGTCGGGAGCGGGCCCCAGCGTGCTGGCGATCTGCGACTCGCCCATCAGCGCCCACTCGGTGGAGAAGGCCTGGAACGCGTCCGGCGTGCCGGGCATGGCCACCCGGCTGCGCTTCGACGTGACGGGGGCCCGGCTGAATACCGCCGAGCAGGAGCGGGACCGATGAGCCTGGTCACCCTCGCCGGCGTGGCCAAGAGCCACGGCGCGCAGCACCTGTTCGCCGGGGTGGACCTGCAGGTCGGCGCCGGGCGGCGGATCGCGATCGTGGGGCCCAACGGGGCGGGCAAGACGACCCTGCTCGAGATGATCACCGGCGACCAGGAGGCGGACGCCGGGAGCGTGACCCGGGCCCGGGACCTGGTCATCGGCTACCTGCGCCAGGAGGTGGCCGAGTCGCGCGGGCAGCGCGCCATCGACGAGGTGCTGGGCGGTGCTGGGGCGGTGAGCGGCATCGAGCGCCGGATGCGCCACATCGAGGCGGAGCTGGCCGACGCCACCGAGGAGGACGAGCTGGCCGAGCTGATGGACGAGTACGGCCGCCTGCAGCACCGATTCGAGGCGCTAGGCGGCTACAGCCTGGAGGCCGAGGCACGGCGGATCATGGCCGGGCTCGGCTTCGCCGAGGGCGACATGGAGCGCAGCACCACCGAGTTCTCGGGGGGCTGGATGATGCGGGTGGTGCTGGCCCGGCTGCTGCTCCAGAACCCGGACCTGCTCCTCCTCGACGAGCCGACCAACCACCTGGACCTGGCGTCGGTGGAATGGCTCCAGGCCTTCCTGGCCGAGTACGCCGGGGCGGTGATCCTGGTCAGCCACGACCGCGACTTCATCAACGCCATCGTCAACCGGGTGGCCGAGCTGCGGGCCGGCGTCATGACCGAGTACGTGGGCGACTATGCCGACTTCGTCGAGCAGCGCGAGGAGCGCATCGCCCAGCTGGAGCGGCAAGCCGCCGCCCAGGGACGCAAGGTCGCGCAGGTGGAGCGCTTCATCGACCGCTTCCGCTACAAGGCCAGCAAGGCGAGGCAGGTCCAGAGCCGGATCAAGGCGCTGGACCGGCTGGACCGGGTGCATGTGCCGAGCACGCGGACCAGGTCCGTGAAGTTCCGGTTCCCCGAGCCCCCGCGCAGCGGGCGGACCGTGATCACGCTGGACGGCATCGTCAAACGCTACGGGTCGCACACCGTCTATGACGGGCTGGACCTGGTGCTGGAGCGCGGCCAGAAGGTGGCGCTGATCGGTCCCAACGGCGCGGGCAAGAGCACGCTGCTGAAGATCCTGGCCGGCGTCCTGCCGTTCGAGGGCGGCACGCGGGAGCTGGGGAGCAACGTGCGGGTCGCCTACTTCGCGCAGCACCAGATCGAGGCGCTGGATACGGCCAACACCGTCTTCGACGAGCTGGCCGGGGCGGCCGCGCGGATGACCACGGCCGAGATGCGGCGGCTGCTGGGCGCCTTCCTGTTCACCGGCGACGCCGTCGACAAGCCGGTCGAGGTGCTCTCCGGCGGGGAGCAGACGCGCCTGGCGCTGGCCAAGCTGATGGCCGACCCGGCCAACCTGCTCTGCCTGGATGAGCCCACCAACCACCTGGACATCGCCTCGCGCGACGTGCTGGAGGACGCGCTGAACGCCTTTCCCGGCACCATCGTGCTGATCACCCATGACCGCTACCTGATCCGCAGCGTGGCCAACGCGATCATCGAGGTCAACGCCGGGGCGGCCACCCTCTTCGCCGGCGACTTCGAGTACTACGCCGCCAAGCGCGGCCTGGACATCGAGGCGCGCGGCGCGGTGGAGGGCCGCGCCACTCCGCGCGGCATCGAGGCAGCCGTCCCTCGGCCGCGCGAGTCGTCGGCCGAGGCCGCGACCCGGCGCCGAACCCAGGCCGAGGAGCGCAACCGTCGCTACCGCCGCACCCGCGACCTGCGCGCCGCCCTCGAACGGATCGACCAGCAGTCGCTCGCCGCCGCGGCGGAGCTGGCGGAGATCGGCGAGCGGCTGGCGGACCCATCGGTCTACGCCGACGGCGCAGCCGTCCGGACCCTGGTCGAGCGCCACAACGCCGCCCGGGATCGGGCCGATGCGCTCGCCGCCGAGCGGGCCGGCACCGCGGCCCAGCTGGAGGCCGCCGAGGCACAGGACGGCCTGGTCGAGTCGCCCAGGTGACGGTGCGAGACCACCCGCGCTCCGGTGACCTGGCCGGGGCCGCGCTGATCCTGCTTGCGGCCGCCTGCTTCGGCACGCTGGGGCCGCTGTCGCGCTTTGCGGATGAGGCGGGCGTCTCGAGCCTGACCCTGGTCACCTGGCGGGCGGTCCTGGGGGCGGCCTGCATGGCCGGCTTCCTCGCCCTGCGCGCCGCCGCCGGCGGGGCGGGGATCGTGCGCCTTTCGACCGTCCCGGTGCGGGACCGCTGGTTCATGGCGGCCGCCGCGGTGGCCAACACGATCCTGAACCTGAGCGTCTTCATCGCCTTCCTGCGGATCAGCATTGCGCTCTCGCTGCTCGTCTTCTACCTGTACCCGGCCTTCGTGGCCCTCGTCAGCGTGATCTGGCTCGGGGAGCGGCTCGACCGCATCCGCTGGGTGGCGCTGGGCCTCTCGCTGGCGGGAATGGTGCTGGTCGTGGCCGGTGCCGGCACGCTGGGCCAGCTGGACGCCCTGGGCCTGGGCCTCTCGCTGCTGGGCGCGCTGGGGCAGACCTTCTACGTCCTGGCGGCGCGGCACGGCTTCGCCCACGTCCCCGGCGCCCAGGCTGCCGGGCTGACCATGGCCGGTGCCGCCGGGCTGTACCTACTGGTGGCGGTCGCCACCGGCAGCCTGGGGGCGCTGGCCGCTCCGCTGGCCGGTTGGGACGCGCTGCTCCCGGTGATCCTGGCCGGCGTGCTGGGGGCGGGGATCCCCACGGTCAGCTACATCCTCGGGATTCGCCGCCTGGGCGCCCCGCGAGCCGCCATCCTGGCCAACTTCGAGCCGGTCGTGGGCGTGGCGCTGGCGGCCATCCTGCTGGCCGAGCGCCCCACCCTGGTCCAGCTGGCCGGTGGCCTGCTGATCATCGTGGCCGGCGTGGTCCTCCAGCTGCGGCCGCGGGCCGACACCGGGGAGCACGAGGCGGTGGCCGGCACCGATCCGGCCGACGTGCGCGGTACCCCCCTAGCCGCGGCCGGCCATCAGGGCGGCGTGGACCGCCCGGGCCGCCGAGGCCGCCTGCTCGACCGGCACCTCCGCCCACACCACCCGCATCCCGCCCTCGTCGAAGCTCCCCGCGCCATGCGCCGGAACGGGCAGCACCTCGGGCATGTCCACCGCCCGGCCAACCAGGCTGATCCGGGCGATGCGCTCCGCGCGCGAGACGGCCAGCATCAGCCGGCCGGCAAGGCCGCTGCCGGAGGCGACGCCGCGCGGGGGCCGCGGCCGGACCTCGGTCTGCGGCTGGGCCTCGTCGGCCGCTTCGGGCTCGCCTTCCTCCGCCTCGGCCTCGTCGTCCTCGGCGTCCT
>JBOGSY010000070.1:0-8418 GCA_050691915.1 Candidatus Limnocylindria bacterium
GCGCAGCGCTCCGGCGTCCTGGTCGACGAGGTGCGCGACCTGGCCGTCTGGGGCAACCACTCCGCCACCCAGTTCCCGGACGCCTACCATGCCACCATCCGCGGGCGACCGGCAGCGGAGGCGATCGGCGACGAAGCCTGGCTCCAGGGCGAGTTCCTCAGCACCGTCCAGCAGCGTGGCGCACGGATCATCGAGGCCCGCGGCCAGTCCAGCGCGGCCAGCGCCGCGAACGCGGTGATCGACACGGTGCGCAACATCACCCAGCCGACCGGGCAGATCTTCAGCGCCGCCATCCCGGCCCCGGCGAGCGACGCCGGCTACGGCATCCCGGAGGGGCTGGTCTTCGGCTACCCGCTGCGCGCCACGGCACCGGGGAGCGTGACGATCGTGCAGGGCATCGAGCACGGGCCGTGGGCGCAGGCCAAGATCGACGCCACTCGTGACGAGCTGCTGGAAGAGCGCGAGGCTGTGAGGGACCTGCTCCCATGACCAACGAGACCGCCCGCCGGACCGATACGGCCCATCTCACCTTCGACGGCAAGACGCTCGAGATGCCGGTCGTCCGTGGCACCGAGGACGAGGCGGCGGTGGACGTGTCGCGCCTGCGCTCGGAGACCGGCCTGATCACCATGGACGTGGGCTACGGGAACACCGGCTCGTGCACCTCGGCGATCACCTTCCTGGACGGGGAGCGCGGGATCCTGCGCTACCGCGGCTACCCCATCGAGCAGCTGGCGGAGCGGAGCACCTTCCTGGAGGTCGCCTACCTGCTGATCTACGGCGACCTCCCGACCCGCCAGCAGCTGGACACGTTCGTGGCCGAGATCACTCACCACACCCTGATCCGCGAGGAGATGCGCCACTTCTTCGACTCCTTCCCGGGAGATGCCCACCCCATGGCGGTGCTGGCCTCCGGGACGGTGGGGATGAGCACCTTCTACCCCGATGCCCACGAGATCTTCGAGCCGGCGGCGGTGGAGATCACCACCCTGCGGCTCATCGCCAAGCTGCCGACGCTGGCGGCCTGGTCGTTCAAGAAGGCGATCGGCCAGTCCTACGTCTACCCGCGCAACGATCTGGGCTACGCGGCCAACCTGCTGCACATGATGTTCGCGGTGCCCTCCGAGCCGTACGAGGTGCAGCCGGACGTGGCCGAGGCGCTGGACCTGCTGCTGATCCTGCACGCCGACCACGAGCAGAACTGCTCCACCTCCACGGTGCGGATGGTCGGCAGCGCGCACACCAACCTGTATGCGTCCATCAGCGCCGGCATCAGCGCCCTGTGGGGGCCCCTCCACGGCGGCGCCAACGAGGCCGTCATCCGGACCCTGGAGCGGATCGTGGCCGATGGCGGCGACGTGGACCGCTGGGTTGCCCGCGCCAAGGACCCGAACGCGAACTTCAAGCTGCCCGGCTTCGGCCATCGGGTCTACAAGAACTTCGACCCGCGGGCCACCATCATCAAGCGGGCCGCCGACCGGGTGCTGGCCGCCACCGGGGCCGACGACGAGCTGTTCGAGGTCGCCAAGAAGCTGGAGGAGGTCGCGCTCAGCGACGAGTACTTCGTCGAGCGCAAGCTGTATCCGAACGTCGACTTCTACTCCGGCCTGATCTACCGCGCCATCGGCTTCCCCAAGAACATGTACACCAACTGCTTCGCCATCGGCCGCCTCCCCGGCTGGATCGCGCAATGGCGGGAGATGCTCGAGTCCCCGGAGACGAAGATCGGCCGGCCGCGCCAGGTCTACACCGGAGCGACCGAGCGCGACTACCTCCCCATCGAGGGACGCTGAGCCCTCACCTGCCGGCGAGTCGCATTTCTGACAGGCGCGACGCCTGCGGCTTGGGTGACACTACGCGGACATGCGCCTGACCGTCCTCGGCCGCTCGCCGGCCAGACCCAACCCCGGTGAAGCCTGCGCCGGCTACCTCGTCGAGGGCGGCGGCTCGCGCATCATGCTGGACGCCGGCCCCGGGGTCGTGGCCCAGCTCCTGCGCCGCAACACGCCGGACGAGCTGGACGCGGTGGTCATCAGCCACATGCACACCGACCACTGCCTGGACCTCGTCACCCTGCGCTACTGCTACCCCTGGATCGACGTGGCCAAGAAGCGCCTGCTGGTGATCGTGCCGCCCGGCGCCACCGCCCAGCTGGCGGAGATGGCGCTGGGCGCCGGATACCAGAACTTCTTCGACAAGAGCTTCATCTTCGCTGAGCACGACGGGAAGCGGCCGATCGAGATCGGCAGCCTGCGCCTGGAGCCGGACGAGACGCAGCACTTCGTGCGGACCTGGGGCTTCCGGGTCAGCGCCCGCGGTCCGGAAGAGGACCCCGACCGCGTGTTCGCCTACTCGGCCGATGCCGGCCCCTGCCCGGCCCTGCCCCGCATCGCGGACACCGCCGACCTGTTCCTGTGCGAGGCCGCCCTGCGCGACCTGTCCGAGGACGACCCCGCCCCGCAGAGCCGAGGCCACCTGCTGCCATCCGAGGCCGGGCAGATCGCGCATGCGTCGCACTCCAAGCGCCTGCTGCTGACCCACATCCCGCTGCCGGACGGCGGGGAATGGGCCATGCAGCAGGCGGGGGCCGCCTACGAAGGTCCGCTTGAGATCGCCGAGCCGCTCAAGACCTACGAGATCTGAGCGGCCCGCCCCTGGGCCGGTGGCGCCTGCGACTGACACGACCGCCGCGCGACCGGGACTCAGTCCTCGTCCGACGGTCTAGTTGTCGCACCCGACTCAGCAACGCGCCAGCGACGGCCGACGCGCCGTCCCCCGACGTGTCAGTCCCCGGCGACTGAGCCGGGAAATTGCGGGACCTGCACCAGCTCCACCAGCTCCCGAGCTCCTCAATGGCCGCCCTGCGTGTCCCGTCGCGGTCGTCCGGCCGGGTGAAGCCCAGTCGCGCAGGCGAAGGTTCGTGCCGCCGCCCGGGCGGTGCCGGGCCGACTAGGGACGCCCGTCGTCAACGCCGCTGTCCGCGATGGTTAGCCGCAGGCTTGCCACGAGCCGATCGATCTGTGACCTGCTGGTTTCGGAGCCAGGGTCCTCGTAACGGGCCTCCACGACAAATGGGGTCGAAAGCCCTGGAGCGTAGACGTGCCAGGTGCTGCTCGACGAGGTGTGCCTCGCGGTCGCCAGCAGACCAGTCGGGAGCTCGAAGGCTTGGGGCGGAGATCCTTCGGCCAGCCCATGTAAGCCCTGGAAGTTCGAGATCACCACGAGCGTCTCCCCGGGCCCTAGGTCAACCGTGCCGATACCGCATCGGGCGCCGCCAGCAGGGTGTGGTTGGCAGAGGGCGCCAGTGCTGGCGGTCCCCAGCACGACCGGGACCCACTCGTAGTGGAGGTACGTAAAGTCTTCGGCCAGGATGCGCCAATCGGCGGGGTACTCGAAGCGAACTAAGCCGTCCGAAAACAAGCGCACGGGTCGCTCGGATTCAACCTGGCCATGCAGCGGGATGTTGCTCTGTCCCATTACCGCGAAGCTGACGGCTGCGGTAACGAGGCCGATGCCTGCGACAAGCAGGCGCCGGCGGCTTAGGCGATGCATGCGTCCTGTGCGACCGTCGAGATACCACCTCCGGCCGGCGCGGTCGAAGACGAGGGCGTTCACGCGCGTGCGCATTGTGCCCTCGGCGACTGACCCATCCGGATTCGGGATCCCGACGCTGGCCTCTGTCAGCTGAGCATCCATCAAACCGGTTGAGCGTACCACTCGCCGGGCCGTAGATGACCCTGCGACCTTAGCAACGCTCGGATCTACATCTGGGCCCGGGCCTCAGGAATCGTCCCGTAGGCGGGCGCGGGCGATATAGCCGTCCGCCGCCCAGGTGGCCAGAGCCCAGACCTGGGTGAGGATCAGCGTGCCGCCCAGCAGGATGGCGACTCCGACCGCCCAATCGGGACCGATGCGGCCGCCGAGCATCAGCGTGCCGAGCAGGCCGACCGCGATCAGGCTGCCCATCATCGCCGCGCCGATCTTGGTCGCGGTCCAGCTGAACCAGCCCAGCCGATGGTCCTGCGCCCGGCCCGCCAGCCACAGGATGGTGGGTCCCGCTGCGCCGAAGAGCGCCACGTACAGGCCGGTGCCGCTGAGGAGCTCCTCGCGACCCATCCGCTGGTTCAGCACCATGGCCGCGAACAGCCAGGCCGCCAGCAGGGCGCTGCCGGCACCGATCCCCACCAGCCACACCAGCAGCAGGGTCGCGGTGCCGGTCGATAGGCGCTCGACCATCTCACCGTCGCGGCCCTCCACCAGCTCGGTCGGGCCGTCCTCGGGCAGCCGGTCCGGGTCCGGCACGCTCATGCGCGGATGCCGGCGGCCGCGAACGCGGCCTCCAGGTCCGCGATCAGGTCATCCGGCGACTCGATCCCGACCGAGAGCCGCACCAGCCCCGGCGGCACGGCCAGCGGCGAATCGGCCACCGACGCATGGGTCATGGCCGATGGCAGCTCGATGAGCGACTCGACCGCTCCCAGCGACTCGGCCAGGGTGAACAGGCGGGTCGACGCCACGAAGCGACGCGCCGCCTCGTCATCGGCGGCCAGCTCGAAGCTGACCATGGCGCCGGGCAGCCGCATCTGGCGCGCCACCAGCTCGGCCTGCGGATGCTCGTGGTAGCCGGGCCAGTGGACGCGTTCCACCTCCGGTCGCCCGCCGAGCCAGTAGGCGATCGCTCGGGCGTTGGCGCAGGCCCGCTCCATGCGCACGGCCAGGGTCCGCAGGCCGCGCATCACCAGGAAGCAGTCGAACGGGGAGGGCACGGCGCCGGCCGCGTTCTGGTGGAAGCGCAGCCGCTCCGCCAGCTCATCGCTGCGGGTCGCCAGCAGGCCACCGATCACGTCCGAGTGGCCGCCCAGGTACTTGGTGGCCGAGTGCATGACCAGGTCGGCGCCCAGCTCCAGCGGCCGCTGGAGGAACGGGGTGGCGAAGGTGTTGTCCACCACCGTCAGCGCTCCGGCACTGGCCGCCAGCCGCGCGACGGCGGAGATGTCGACCACCTTGAGGAGGGGGTTGGTGGGCGTCTCGACCCATACCAGGCGGGCGGCCCGGCCGCCCGGCCCCTCGCCCGCCACGGCCGCGGCCACGGCGTCCAGATCGGTCAGGTCGACCGCATCGGCCTGGATCCCGTACCGGCTCCAGACCCGGTCGGCCAGCCTCCAGGTGCCCCCGTAGACATCGTCGGACAGCACGACCCGGTCGCCGGGCTGGGTCAGGTACAGGACGTTCTGGGTGGCCGCCAGGCCGGAGGCGTAGGCGAAGCCATGGGCGCCGCCCTCCAGCGTGGCGATCGCCGTCTCCAGGGCGCGTCGGGTGGGGTTGTCGCTGCGGCCGTACTCGAAGCCGCCGCGCGTCGCGCCCACCGCATCCTGCTTGAAGGTGGTGCTCATCTGGATCGCCGGCACCACCGCCCCGGTCGCCGGGTCCGGATCGGCGCCCGCGTGGACCACGAGGGTCTCGAACTGATCGGTCATGCGCGGGCATTCTGGCACGCCGCCGCGGACCCCGGCCATCGCGGCGCCGGGAGCGAGGTCAGCGGGTCTGCGGGAAGCCCAGGTCCACCTTCGAGGTCGCCGGATCCGGCCAGCGAGCGGTGACCACCTTGGCGCGCGTGTAGAACTGGATCCCCTCCGGGCCGTACATGTGCAGGTCGCCGAACAGCGAGGCCTTCCAGCCGCCGAAGCTGTAGTAGGCCACCGGCACGGGGATGGGCACGTTGATGCCGACCATCCCGACGTTGATGTCGAACTGGAACTGGCGCGCCGCCCCGCCGTCGCGGGTGAAGATGGCCGTGCCGTTGGCGTACGGGTTCTCGTCCAGGATGCGGACCGCATCGGTGTAGGTCGGCACGCGCACGATCTCGAGCACCGGCCCGAAGATCTCGTTGCGATAGCACTCCATCTCAGGCGTCACGTTGTCCAGCAGCGAGACGCCCAGGAAGAAGCCTTCTCCCTCCCGGTAGAGCACGTGCTGCCGCCCGTCGACGCGCAGGGTCGCACCCTGGGCGGGGCCGCTGTCCAGGTACGAGGCCACCTTGTCGCGGTGCTCGCGGGTGATGAGCGGGCCCATCTCGGCCTCGGCATCGGTCCCGGGTCCGACCTTGATCTTTGGCAGCCGCTGCTCGATGGCGTCGACCAGCGGCTCCGCCACGTCGCCCACCGCCACCACCACGCTGATCGCCATGCAGCGCTCGCCGGCGGAGCCGTAGGCGGCTGAGACGGCGGCATCGGCAGCCATGGAGATGTCGGCATCTGGCAGGACGACCATGTGGTTCTTGGCACCGCCCAGCGCCTGCACCCGCTTGCCGTTCTTGGTGCCGGTCTCGTAGATGTAGCGCGCGATGGGGGTGGAGCCCACGAACGAGACGGCGGCGATGTCGGGGTGCTCCAGGATGGCGTCGACCGCCACCTTGTCGCCGTGCACCACGTTGAACACGCCGTCCGGCAGCCCCGCCTCCTTCCACAGCTCGGCCAGGTAGACCGATGCGGACGGGTCCTTCTCCGATGGCTTCAGGACGAAGGTGTTCCCGCAGGCGATGGCGTTGGCGAACATCCACATCGGCACCATGGCCGGGAAGTTGAAGGGCGTGATCCCCGCCACCACGCCCAGCGGCTGGCGGATCTGGTAGACGTCCACCCCGGTGCTGACCTGCTCGCTGAACTCGCTCTTCAGCAGGTGGGCGATCCCCGTCGCGAACTCCACGTTCTCCAGCCCGCGGGCCACCTCGCCCAGGGCGTCGGAGGGCACCTTGCCGTGCTCGGCGGTGAGGAAGGCGGCGATGTCGCGGCGGTGCTCGTCGACCAGGTTGCGGAACCGGAAGAGGATCTCCGTGCGGCGGCTGAGCGACGTGGCGCGCCATGCCGGGAACGCCTCGCGGGCGGCGCGCACGGCGGCGTCGACCTCCTCGACCGAGGCGAAGTCGACCTCGCGGGCCAGCTGTCCGCTCGCCGGGTTGTAGACGGGGCCCTTCCGGCCGGACGAGCCGGCCACCAGCCGCCCGCCGATCCAGTGCTTCACACGCCCAACGTCCGTCGCCGCCTGGGATCGCGGTTCGACCAGCTGCGTCATGGGGATATCCTCCTGCCAGGAAACAACACAATACCGCGCCAGGCGGTCGAACGGCAGTCCGGGGACTATTTACCGATATCCGGTCGCGGGCGTATCGTCCGCGCCATGGAGGAGCCGAGGCAGTCGCCGTCGCGCATCGGATCCGACCGGCCGCTGCTCGAGCGATCTGAGCAGCTCGGCGCCCTGGGCGAGATGCTCAACCATGCCGTGCAGGGGGCCGGGCGCCTGGCCGTGGTTCGCGGCGATGCGGGGGCCGGAAAGACGGTGCTCCTGCGATCCTTCGTGGCCGACCTCCCGGCGGATGTTGCGGCGGCCATCGGCTACTGCGACGGGATCGCCACGCCGCGGCCGCTCAGCCCCATCCACGACCTGGGACGCGCCATCGGCAACGGCCTGACCGATCTGCTGCAGCGCTCGGCCAGCCGCGAGGAGATCCGCGACCACATTCTTGAGCGCTTCGAGCGCCAGCCGGCGGTCCTGGCCATTGAGGACATCCAGTGGGCGGACGACGCGACGCTCGACCTGGTCCGCATGCTCGGTCGGCGGATCGACGTTACATCGGCGTTGCTCATCCTCACCTACCGCGAGGAGCACCAGCCCTCCGGCGCGATAGCCCGCCTCCTGGCCCAGCTCGCGACCAGCCCCAGCGCCCGCCAGGTGGAGGTGCCACCCCTGAGCCGATCGGCCCTGACCGCGATGGCGGCCGGGACCTCGGTCGATCCCGACGAGCTCTACCGCCTGACGAGCGGCAACGCTTTCTTCGCAAGCGAGATGCTCGCTGCTGGGGGCGCCGCGCTCCCACGCTCGGTCAGAGACCTCATCCGGGGCCGCGTCGCCGACCTCGACGCCCGCGCCCGGTCCGCGCTGGACGCCGCCGCCGTGATCGGTTCGCGCACGGAGCCGTGGCTCCTGGCCGCGGTGGCCGGGGAGAGCCTGCCGGGGATCGACGACGCCATCGCGGCCGGCCTGGTCGTCAGCGAGGCCGAGGGCATCGCGTTCCGGCACGAGCTGGCGCGGGTGGCCGTGCTCGACGACCTGCCGGCGATCCGCGCCATCGGTCTGCATCGGTCGGCGCTGGCGGCCTTGCGGCGGGGCGGAGTCACCGACGCTGCCCGATTGGCTCACCACGCGGAAGGGGCCGCCGACGGTGCGGCGGTGCTGGAGCACGCCCCGAACGCAGCGCGGCAGGCGATCGACAACGGGGCCTTTCGAGAGGGGATCGCACAGCTGCGGCGCGCGCTGCGCTTCGCCACTGGGGCCGATCCGCTGCGGGCGGATCTGCTGGAGCGGCTGGGCGACGCCGAGATGGTGATCGCCAACGGGGTCGAAGCCGACGAGGCGTGGACC
>JBOGSY010000071.1:0-8382 GCA_050691915.1 Candidatus Limnocylindria bacterium
CGCGGGTGGCGGCCTCTTCCAGGGCCTCGCTGATGGCGATCCCCAGGCTGCCCGTCGACTCCGGGTCGGTGGCCAGGATGGCGCGACCGGCGTTCGTCTCGCTCGACGGCGACGGCACGACCGTGGCGCCCATGGTCTGGATGAACGAGCGCCGGTACGGCTTCTGCTCGTAGCTGACCCGGACCATGAAGACCTTGGTCTCGATCCCGAAATGGGCACCGGCGTGGGCCAGGGCGCTCCCCCACTGGCCGGCTCCCGTCTCGGTCACCAGGCGGGTGACGCCCTCCTGGCGGTTGTAGAAAGCCTGGGCCAGGGCGGTGTTGGGCTTGTGCGAGCCGGCGGGGCTGACGCCCTCGTACTTGTAGTAGATCCGGGCCGGGGTGTTCAGGCTGCGCTCCAGGCCCAGGGCCCGGATCAGGGGGCTGGGCCGGTAGGTGCGGTACGCCTCGCGAACCGGCTCGGGGATGGGGATCAGGCGCTCGGCGCTGACCTCCTGCTTGATGAGCTCCATCGGGAAGAGCGGGGCCAGCGCCTCCGGCCCGATCGGCTCCCGGGTGCCGGGATCGAGCGGCGGCGGAAGCGGCTCGGGCAGGTCGGCCGCGATGTTGTAGTAGTGGGTCGGAAGCTCCTCCTCCGGGAGCAGGTACCGCCGCGTGGTCGCCTGGGACATCGGTTCACCTCCGAGAACAGCGCGACCCCTCATCCTCAAAGGACGAGGGGGCCGTCTCGTGGTGCCACCTTTGTTCCCCGGTGTTCTCACCCGGGCTCGTTCGACCACGGCTCCGCTTGCGCGGGCGATGGCCTCGGCCTTGGTATCGGTGCCTCTCCGCCGGCTGCTACTGATGGACCGATGCGTCCGCGTTGGCCTCCGGAGCTCCCGGGTCCATTCCCTGCTCGCGCCGCTGCCGGGGTCTCACTCTTCCCGGCTCCCTGTGCGCTCGCCTGGCGCAGGTACTCGTCCCGATCGTCGCCGTCTTCAGATGTGCGGCGGACACTACGCCGGCGTGCCCGGCATGTCAACGGACCCGGGGTGCCGCCTGGCCCGATTTCTCCCGGCGATCGCCACCGGCTGGTGGTATCGGCGACGATCCCGCGCCGCGGGCGCCCTTCCTCTCAGAATCGCCAGCAGCTGACCAGATTCGACCACGAACCGGCCGGGATCCGGGCCCCGGGTGCGACTTCGTGGCTGATACCGCCACGGGCTGACGAATTCCGCAGGACCCTCACGACGTCCCGGCATCTCGCGGCCGGCCGAGCTACACTCGTCGCCTGCCATGACCGACACGCGACCAGCCGCCGGTCGGAGGCGTCCGAAGCGTCCCCACCGTCCGCCGCATCGCGCTGCCGCGCCCCTGCTGGCGCTGATCCTCGCCTCCTCGCTCCAGGCCAGCGCGGTGGGCCGGCCCGCCGACCTGGCACTGCCGCCCACCGCGAGCCGCATCGAGGCCAGCCCGTCCCCCACCGCTCAAGTGGTCGCCTCGCCGCTCCCGGCCAGCCCGAGCCCGATCCCCAGCGTCCGGCCGTCGCCCTCCCCCAGCCTCGCACCCAGCCTCCCTCAGGCCGGTCCCTTCGCCCTGAACCTCTTCCAGGAAGGCGACTTCGTGCCGCAGCACACCTTCGACTGGTGCGTGGGAGCCAGCATCCAGATGGCGCACAACCTCGTCAGACCGGGCACGCGCAGCTCGTACGCCGACCAGCAGGCGCTGTGGGAGATGGCTCGCGACCGGTCAGCCAACTCCTTCAACGGCGCGAACCCGCACGGGTGGGCGGCGGTCCTGAACGAGATCGGGGTGGGCCCCTACCAGCTGGTCTCGGTCCCCGCCTACGACGAGGCGCTCCGCGTCGCCGCGCGCGCCCTCCGGCTGACGGAGCGGCCGGTGGGGCTGGTCATGTGGCGCGGGCGCCATGCCTGGGTCATGAGCGGCTTCGAGTCGCACGGCGACCCCGCCGTCCACGCGGACTTCACCGTGACCGGGGTACGGGTGCTCGACCCGCTCTACCCGCACGGCAGCGGCACCTGGGGCCCGTCGCCGGCGCCCAACAGCCTGATGGCGCCGGACGAGCTGGCCCGCCAGTTCGTGGTCCGCGAGCCGCGCCGCTGGAGCGCGGGCCTGGTCGCGGGCTACCTGCTGGTGCTGCCCGTCGCAGCCTGAGCCGCGCGCTATGCCCTGAGCCCCCGCGCCCCTACTCCTCCCGTCCGCCGTTCTCCGGGGGAGGCGGCGGCGGCGTGGCCGGGAGGGTGACGATGAAGCAGGTCCCCTCGCCGGCCTTGGGCTCGACCTCGATCCGGCCGCCGTGGCGCGCCACCACGGCGTGGGTGATGTGCAGGCCAAGCCCGGTCCCCACGCCCGGCTGCTTGGTGGTGAAGAACGGCTCGAACAGGCGGGGCACCACCTCGGCCGGGATGCCCGGGCCGGTGTCGCAGATGCGCACCTGGACGCCGCCGTCATCGGTCGCGTCCGCGTGGATGTCGATCGCGCCGCGCCCGTCCATGGCATCCGCGGCGTTGTCGATCAGGTTGGTCCAGACCTGGTTCAGCTCGCTGCCATAGGCTTCGATCTCCGGCAGGTCGGGAGCGTAGTGACGGGTCACGTCCACCCCGCCGCGCAGCTTGTGGCGCAGGATGACGAGCGTGCTGTCGATCCCCGCCCGCACGTCCACCCGCTGGACGGGGGCCTGGTCCAGGAAGGTGTAGCTCTTGACCGCGCCCACGATCTCGCTGATCCGCTCGCCGGCCATGCCCACCTCGCGCAGCAGGGCCTCGATGTTCGCGGTGGCGGCCAGCCAGGCGGCGCTGTCGCGGGCCGTGTCCGGGTCCATCCCGGCGAACGCGGCGCGCAGCTGATCCGCGCTCCAGCCGGCGTCGACCAGGGCGGCGGCGGTTTCCGAGTCGTCCACCAGCTCCATGAGCTCGTCGATCGCGTCGGCGCGGGCCAGGGCGTCGCTGGGGGCTTTCCCGGCATCGGGGTTGATGCCCATCAGGTCGTGGGGCGGGTGGAGGCGATCCCGCTCTTCGATCGCCTGGCCCAGGGCCGCCACCGAGCGGCGGATGGCGGCCGCCGGGTTGTTCAGCTCGTGGGCCAGGCCGGCGGCCAGGGTCCCCAGGCTGGCGAGCTTCTCGCGCTCCCGGGCGAACGACTCGAGGCCGCGGATCCGCTCCAGGACCGTCTGCAGCAGGGCGAGCGCCGGCTCCGGTCCGGCGCCCAGCAGGGTGAGCAGCCCCTCGCGCGGGATGCGCAGCACTTCGACATCGGTCAGGGCCCGCACTGACGCCGCCCGCGTGCTGCCCGCGATCGCGGCGATCTCGCCCTGGATCGCCCCGGGCCCCACCCTGGCCAGCGGCTGCTCGGTTGAGCCCGCCCGCTTGGTGATCTCCAGCTCGCCGGCGACGACCACGTACATGGCGTCGCCCGGATCGCCCTCCCGCAGCAGGTAGGCGCCTGGCGCCAGCCGCTGCCGCTGCGTGGTGGCGTCCAGCCGCCGCAGGTCGTCGTCGGAAAGCCCGGCGAAGAGCGGTGCGGCGCGCAGCGCGTCGATCGACATCGGCCTACAGCCCGGCCAGGTACTGGTGCACGAACTGGACCGCCATGGCACCCTCCCCCACCGCGCTGGCGATGCGCTTGACGGACGTCAACCGAACGTCGCCGGCGCAGAAGACGCCGGGCATGCTGGACTCCAGCAGGAACGGCTCGCGGGGCATGGTCCAGCCGGCGACCGGCCTGCCGTCCACGACCAGCGCGGGGCCGGTGAGGACGAAGCCTCCGGGATCCCGTAGCACCACCCCTTCCAGCCACTCCGTCCGCGGCTGCTGGCCGATGAAGATGAACATCGCGGCAAGCTCCACCTGCTCCGCACCCTCCGGCCCGCTGAGCGTCACGCCGGTCAGGTGCGAGTCGCCGCGCACCTCGCTGATGGACGCGCGGAGCCGGATCTCGATGTTGGGGATCGCCTCCATCTGCTCGATCAGGTACTGGCTCATGCCGGAGAGCGCCTCGCTGCGCACGACGACCAGCACCCGCTTCGCGTAGCGGGCCAGGTAGACGGCCGCCTGGCCGGCGGAGTTGCCGCCGCCCATGACCCCGACCTCGGTATCGCGGTACAGGACCGCCTCGGTCGTGGCCGCCCCGTAGTAGATCCCGGCACCGGCGAGCTCCGCAGCCTTCGGCAGGTCCAGCTGGCGGTAGCTGACCCCGGTGGCGACCACCACCGTCTGGCAGGAGATCTCCGACCCGTCCGCCAGGACCACGACCCGGTAGGGATCGTCGCGCCGGATGCCGGTCACGTCCTGCGGCGAGAGGATCTCGGTGCCCAGCCGCCGGGCCTGGGCCAGCGCGCGCCGGGCCAGGTCGCCGCCGGTCAGCCCGGCCGGAAACCCCAGGTAGTTCTCGATCCGGCTGGTGGTGCCCGCCTGACCCCCCGGCGCCTCACGCTCGATGAGCAGGGTCTTGAGGCCCTCGCTGGAGCCGTACACCGCGGCGGCCAGCCCGGCAGGGCCGCCGCCCACAATCACCAGGTCGTAGAACGGCAGCGCGGCGCGCGTCTGGAGCCCCACCCGCTCTGCGATCTCGCGCGTGTTCGGATCGGTCAGGATCGCACCGTCCGGGAAGAGCACCATGGGGATGGACGGGTCGACCGGGTCCAGCTCCGGCCTGCTCTCGACCAGCGAGGCCGCCACCCGGCGCCCGTCATCGTCCTCGGCCGGGTCCAGCCAGACGTAGGGCACCTGGTTGCGCGTCAGGAAGTCGCGGATGGCGTGGCCGCGCGGCGCCCAGCGGCCGGCCAGCAGCCGGAGCCCCTCGAACGGTGGGCGGAAGGTGGCGCTCCAATCCGCCAGCAGGTCGTCCAGGACCGGGTAGAGGCGCTCCTCGGGCGGGTCCCAGGGCTTCAGGATGTAGTGGTCCAGCCGGATGTCGTTGATGGCCTTGATGGCGGCATCCGTGTCGGCATAGGCGGTGAGCAGGACGCGCTTGCCGTCCGGCTGGAGCTCGATGGCCTGCGCCAGGAACTCGATGCCGGTCATCAGCGGCATGCGCTGGTCGACCACGTACAGGGCGATCACGCTGCCGCGCAGGGTCAGCTGGCGGACGACCTCCAGCCCCTCCCCGCCGGAGGGGGCGGCCACGATCCGGTAGTCCTTGCCGTACCGGGCGCGCAGGTCGCGCTCCACGGCACGCAGGACCGGGACGTCGTCGTCGACGGCAAGGATGACGGGTTTCGGGCCGGCCATGATCGAGGGGAGTCTACGGCCTCTCGCGGCGCGCGGGTTCGCACTAGCATCACCCCGTGAGCGCGTACCGGCGAGCCGAGGTGGTGGTCATCGGGGGAGCCATCGTCGGCAGCGCGATCGCCACCTTCCTGGCTCTGCGCGACGACTGGCACGGGCGAATCGTGGTGGTCGAGCGCGACCCGACCTACCGCACGTCCTCCACCACCCTGTCGGCCGCAGCGATCCGGCTGCAGTTCAGCACCCCGCTCAACATCCAGATCAGCCGCTTCGGGGTCCACCTCCTGCGACACCTGGACCAATGGCTCGGCGTGCCCGGCCAGCCGCCCCCCGACGTGGGGTTCGTGGAGGGTGGCTACCTCTTCCTGGCGACCGCCGCCGGCCTGCCGGTGCTGGAGAGCAACCACGCCGTCCAGCGCCAGCACCAGGTCCAGGTGGCGCTCCTTTCCCCGGCGGAGCTGCGGTCGCGCTTCCCGTGGCTGCAGGTCGACGACCTGGCCGGGGGGTCGCTGGGGCTGGCCGACGAGGGCTGGTTCGACGCCTATGCCCTGCTGCAGGCCTTCCGCCGCAGGGCGCGCTCGCTGGGGGTCGAGTACCTGGCCGCCGAGGTGACCGGCATCGACACCGACGGGGCGCGCGTCGCAGGGGTCCGGCTGTCAGACGGGAGCGCCCTGGCGGCTGACTGGATCGTCAACGCGGCCGGGCCGCGCGCGGCCGCGGTGGCCGCCATGGCCGGCGTGGAGCTCCCGGTTCGGCCCCGCAAGCGCTTCGTGTACCACTTCGACTGCCGCGAGTCGCTGGGGCCGGCTCCCCTGACCATCGATCCCTCCGGCGTCTACTTCCGCCCGGAGGGCCCTGCCTGGATCGGCGGCTTCTCGCCGCGCGACGGAGAGCCGGATCCGGACACCCTGGACCTGGAAGTGGACCGGTCCCGTTTCGAGTCGTTCGTCTGGCCCCGGCTCGCTCACCGGGTGCCGGCCTTCGAATCGGTCCGCCTGCTGGACGCCTGGGCCGGCCACTACGAGGTGAACACCCTGGACCACAACGCCGTCATCGGTCCGGCGCCCGGACTGCCCAACCTGCTGCTGGCCAACGGGTTCTCCGGCCACGGCCTGCAGCAGGCTCCGGCCGTGGGGCGCGGCCTGGCCGAGTGGATCGCGACCGGCGGCTACCGGTCGCTGGACCTCTCGCCGCTCGGCTACGAGCGCATCCCGCGCGGCGAGGCGGTGCGCGAGCTGAACGTGGTGTAGCGCCTACGCCTCGGTGCAGGTCGCGTCGAACGGGTGCCGGTCGGTGAAGACGAGCCGGTCCGGCCCACGGTTCGGCTCTCCCCGCGTGATCTGGCTGGTGTCGACCACCACCACGCCGGCCTGGTCGATGCTCACCGCGAAGCGATCGAGGCCGCGCTCCGCCGGCCCTTCCTTCAGCTTCTCGCCCAGGATGTTGTAGGTGCTGCGATGGCATCTGCACTGGTAGCGGGTCACCGACTCGCACGGCTGCGGCACCAGGCAGCCCAGGTGCGGGCACTTGCGCCACAGGGCCAGCAGCTGGTCCGCCGACGGGTTTGAGACTGATGCCTCCCGGCCCAGCCCCAGCTCCCTGGCCGCGGGCACGTTCACCAGGAAGATGCGGGCCGGGTTGTAGGCGTACGGCCAGCCGTTCGCGAACGACGGCTGGGCGGCCACGATGTCCCCCACCGTCCCCAGCCGGAAGGTGGCACCCAGCCCCTGGCGGATCTGCGGCCACAGGAAGTTGAGGGTGCCGCTCAGGAACTCGAGCGCCAGGATGGCGGATCCCACGCCCAGCATCCGTCGCATGAACGCGCGGCGGGTGAGCACCCCCACCGGTGGCATGCCGGCGACGATGCCGTAGGCGGCCGCCGATCGGACCGGTGCGGGCGCCGGTGGTCGGGCCGCGAGCGCTGCCACGGGCCGGGATGAAGCGCGGGCGGGATGGAGTCGCGCGTCCCCGGCGCCGGCCAGGATGTCGAGGACGTCCCCGGCGCTCGGGGGGCGGTCGGCCAGCAGGGCCAGGAACTCCGGGCCGTAGCGCTGGCGCCAGGCGCGCGGGTAGCAGCGCAGCAGCGCCCGGTGCAACGCCGGATGGGTTGGTGAGCCGGCGGCCATGGCTCAGGATCCCGCCGGCCGCCGCAGTCGCGCGCGCCCGACCTGGAGGAATCGGCCCATCTCCTCCAGCTGCGCCGTCAGGGCATCCGCGCCGGCCGCGGCGAGCCGGTACGGCCGGCGCCGGTCCGAGCTGTCGACCGCGTCGATCAGGCCGCGCTGCTCGAGGCGCGCCAGCACCGCGTAGAGGGTGCCCGGGCCCAGCCGGACGCCGGCAAAGCCCTCTACGTCGGCCATGATCGCGTAGCCGTGCCGCGGGCCGGCCGACAGGCTCACCAGGACCAGGAGCGCCGGCTCCGCGAAGCGTCCGAGATCGCCGCCCGCCTCGTCTCCCATGGTCCAGCCCTCCGGCATCCGCACCCGCTATATCGCTTGACGATATACTGGCCGCCGATATAGTCGTCGCCGAGCCCCGGGCGCGTCAAGGGGCATACGTCCCGGGCCTCCCGGGACGCGACGGGCGGCGCTAGGATGCGATCGTTGGGCGAGCCGAGCATCGTCGTCACGCTGTCGAACCCGGAGCGAGCCGCGGACCCGGGACTGGCGGAGCTGAAGAACCGCCGTTACCTGGAGGCGCTGGGGCGGGCCGGGGCATCTGCGATGCCCATCGACGAGCGGACTGACGCCGCCACCCGGCGGGCCGCCTTCGCCGGCATGCAGGGGCTCCTGATCACCGGCGGCGCGGACGTCGCACCCGCTCGCTACGGCGAGCCCGCGGCCGGCTCGCACCCGCCGGACCCGGGGCGCGACGACCTGGACGCTGCCGCCTTCGCCGCCGCCGAGAGCGCCGGCGTCCCGATCCTGGGCATCTGTCGCGGGCTGCAGGTGGTCAACGTGCTCCGCGGCGGCAGCCTGGCGCAGGACGTGGCCGGCCACGAGGGGGACCCGTACCCGTCGCCGGCCGCCGGCCAGCACGAGGTCGAGCTCCTGCCCGGCAGCCGCCTGGCCACCATCCTCGGCCGGCCGGCCTGGCTGCGCGTCAACAGCTATCACCACCAGGCGGTCACCGCCCAGCGCCTGGCCCCGGGCCTGCGC
>JBOGSY010000072.1:0-8363 GCA_050691915.1 Candidatus Limnocylindria bacterium
CTGGCGCTAACGACCACGATCAGGGGCGTGTCCCAGGTCCGGGGGCCAATTCCTGGCGATTTCCGCCACCCGCTGGGGGAATCAGCCACCACCCGGGTCTCGCCGAGGGCGTGCGACGGGTTTCGTGGCCGATAGCACCACCACGTGGCGGGTCCGCGGTGTTCCGCAGCGGCCTGCGCCCAGGGGGTCAGGCGGCGTCGGGCTGCCAGTCGTCGGGCACCGGGCCGTCGACCAGGGTGCGCATCCTGCGGCTGATCCGCATCAGCGAGCCGAGCCGGTCCTCGACGCGCGCGCGCTCCACGGGCGTGGCCCAGTGGCGCAGGGTGTAGTCGATCTCGTGCTTGTGTCGCGTGGCGGTGGTGAACAGCTCCTCGATGCGGTCGCGCAGGTCGCTCTCCGGCCTTTCGGCCAGGACGCGGCGGCGCAGCTCCAGCACGTCCAGGTAGTAGGACGTCGCCAGGCGGTCGAGGTCGCGCTGCGCGTCGTGGGGCCAGGGCTCGGGGGGTCCACCGAAGCCGAAGCGGCGCCACTCGCGGGGCTGGACGGTCTGGGTCACGTCCCGACGGTATCCCGCGGCGACCCGCCCGGCCAGCATCCGACCGGGCTATCGGCCCGGTTACCTATGGTGGACCGGAGCGCGCCGCTCGGGTCATTGCCTGGCGTCAACATCGGTCCGGCCGGGCTCGTTTGGTATCATCCGTGGGCACGCGCTGGGGTGTGGCCAAGCGGTAAGGCGCCTGACTCTGGATCAGGAGATCGAAGGTTCGAATCCTTCCGCCCCAGCCAATCCCACAAGATGTGGACGTCGAGGAACCCAGCGACGCCAGATGTTGTAGTCAGAACGTAGAACGGCTCCTTGGAGAAGGAGCGTTCACATGGCTACCGACAACCTGACACGTCCACGCCACGGTCACCTGACTCGTCGCGCGCCACGGTCACCTGACTCGTCGCCCAGCGTCACCCTACAGGGTGCTGTCGACGACTTCCTACTCGCCGGTCGGGTGCGGGGCCTGTCGCCGCGCACCCTGGAGTGGTATTCCATGATCGCATCCCGTTTCGTGGCGTTCCGCGCTGAGCACGGGGCCGATCCCGGCCTCCAGGCGGTCACCATCGCCGAGGCCCGCGCCTTCGTGGCTGCCCTGCAGGATGGAGGGCTGTCGCCATCGTCGGTCGCCGGCTTCGTGCGGGGGCTGAAGGTCATCTTCGCCTGGTGCGCAGCCGAAGGGCTGGTCGAGGCCGATCCGTTGCGCCGCCTGCGCCGACCCCGCGAACCGCGACGCCTGATCGCCACGTTGGGGCCGGTCGAGCTCGAGCGCCTGCTGACGACCGCCGGCCCTCGCGAGCGGCTGATGATCGCGCTGCTGCTGGATACTGGGCTGCGCCTCGGCGAGCTGGCCGACCTGCGCGTCGACGACGTGCTGGCCGACGGCTACCTGCGGGTGCGCGGGAAGGGCGCCAAGGAGCGGCTCGTGCCGCTGGGCAGCGTCAGCCAGGCGCGGCTGGCCGCCTACTTGCGCCACGGGCGTCCCCGGCCGGTCGGCAGGCGGGTGGATCATGTCTTCCTGGCCCGCGACGGGCGGCCGCTGACCGCCGCGGCCATCCAGCACGTCCTGCGTCGCCTGGGCCGGCGTGCGGGACTGGACGGGGTGCGGACCAACCCGCACACCTTCCGCCACACGTTTGCCAAGCTGTACCTGCTCAACGGCGGGGATCTGTTCAGCCTGCAGCGCATCCTGGGCCACGCGACGCTCGACATGGTGCGCCGCTACGTGAACCTCGACGTCGGCGACATCAAGCGCCAGCATGAAGCCGCCTCGCCGCTCGACCGGCTGGCGACGACGTCGGCGACCTTCGCGCGCGGATGACGCCGCTCCTGCGAGGGGCGAGCCGATGCTGGTGCGCGCGCCAGTAAGCGGCCCTGCTGGAAGCGGTGGTGGGCTGCGCGCAAGGCGGGCGTCGTGCAGCGTCACGTGGCGCCAGCGTCACGTCGGAGATGGTGGGCCAAGATTGGTTGAGTGGACCTGCAACCGGGATCCGAATCGGCTGCGCGTTATGTACTTGACTGCGAACGAAAGCGCGGCGTAGCCTGCTCACAGGCTGGTCGCCACCTCGGCGAACGCTAACTGGCGGAGGGAGGGAACCCAGGATCATGCGGCGGAGGGCGGTGGCACTCGCCTGCTTCTACGACCAGCTCGCTTGGTTCGTGAACCCTGACGGGACATGGCACTCACGCCGCCGCTTCGCTATGAGGACTCGGCGGCAACTTCCACTTCCGCCCGGCGTTGCAGGGATCGCTCTTTGGCAGCCAGCTCAGCTGGCGGATCTCAGGCCACTTTCCGCTGTGGCCGAGCAACTGCGGTCCGCAGGGAGTGAGCGCTAGGCGCCGCGATGGCGCGACGGAGGACGACTTGTTCACGCGGTTGGCGAGGAGGGTAGGCGTGGCTTCCGGAGTTGCGACCCGCCGACAGTCCGCCTCAGTACTGCGTATCACTCTGGCGCTCGTGCTGCTTACCGCAGCACGTCCGGCCCTCGCAAATGCCCTCAATTTCGGCTCAGAGGCATGCAACTCAACGATTGATTCGCAGTGCGTGGCGAAGACTGGAAGCCTGGTTTGGTACCCGAGCGGAGTGAATGCGTCAATCGTCGCTGACTTCCAGTGGGTCGATACCAATAAGTACGACCCAATAGCGTATGTCCAAATGATCAAGACGACAAGTCCCTCGTCGGCCGACACCTGGATCTACGACGACAACTACGGACTGAACGGCATCAGGGCATTCACCCGCTGCTCACTTACCGCGAGCTACGGGACCAGAAACGGCGAGACCTGGTGCGAGCCCCAGATCATCGGCTTCAACAATGGGCAGTATCCGGGCGAGTACAACAACTACTACGAGCGGCGGTTCGTTGCCTGTCACGAGATCGCCCATATCCTGGGTCTCCACCATCCGTCCCCGCCCAACTCGTCATGTATCACCGATATCGCCCTCGCTTCGCCGCTATCGGAGTATTCGTCTCGACAGGGTCTGTTGCAGCACGACATTGATCATCTGGAAGGTTTCTACGAGTTCTAACCTGGATTCGATGCGCTGAGGCTGGTCACCAATGGTACGAGGTAGCTGGTTCCTTCTGGCGATCGCGTCAGTCGTCGTCATCGTTGCGGTGCTTCAATCCCCGAACGACGTCGATCGGTCGGACGAGTTCTGGCGAACGCTGCACATTCGCGCCTCCGAAGTCGAGCAGTACGACAGCCTTGAGGGGATGGCGAAGGCGGCAGATGCGGTCGTCGTCGCTCGCATCAGGAGCGTAAGTCCCGGGCGGGTATTCGGCGAATTTGTGGAAGGCCCGCATGTAGATGACGCCTTGGCTCACTACGCGAGTATCACCATCGAAATCGACGAGGTGCTTGCTGGTGCGCTGCCCGCGGAAGATACGCAGATCTTGGTCTTGGAAGTCATGGTGCCCCAGCCCGCGGACCTGCCTGCTCTCACAGATCAGATTCCGACAGAGACTTCGATCTACTTCCTGAGGAGCAAGGAGATGGAAGCCCAGCGCCTAGGGCTTCCTGATGACGACGTGAAGGCTGAGGACGGCTTCTACCGCCTCGTCGTGCAAGAGGCCCTGCTCCGAGTGTTCGATGGAGCGGTTCACCCATCTCCGATTGCGGAGAGACCCTTCCTCGTGGCGCTCGAGGGTAGGCGGATGGAGGACGTCGTGAGCATCATCCGATCCGCAGGAGCGCGCCAGCCGGCTGGATGAGACCACGCCCTGCGGTCCGGATCCTCGTCCTGTTCCTCGGGCTCGTCCTCGCGTCCTGCGCGCAGCCAAGCCCAACGCCCGCGCCTTCCGTCGCCACGCCATCACCAGAGGCGTCCCCGCCGAGCGGGACCTGGGAGCGCATCGCCGATGCAGCCATTTCGGCACGCGTGTCCTTCGCCACTGCCTGGACCGGGCGCGAACTGGTCGTGTTCGGCGGATCCACCTTCCCGATCGCGGTGGAGGAACCAGGCGCGGCGGCCTACGACCCGGCGTCCGACACGTGGAGGATCCTTCCCGAGGCTCCCATCCCGAGCCGGCAGGATCCCCAGGTGGCTTATACCGGCACGGAGATGCTGATCTGGGGCGGCGTGGTGCCCGGATTCGAACCGATTGCCAGCGGAGCCGCGTTCGACCCGGCTGCCGACACCTGGCGCCTCCTGTCGGAGTCTCCGTTGCCCGGTGGGGTCGGACAGGTGAGCGCCTGGACCGGCAGCGAATGGATCATCGTCGAGGCGGGAGCCGCGGGCGATGTGGAGCGGGACTCCGGCCGGGCGACCGCCTATAACCCCGAGACCGATACCTGGCGGCCGATCCCCAGGGCGCCGATCCCCGACGGCTGGGCGTCCACCGCGGTGTGGACCGGCAACGAGTTCCTCATCATTCGCATCGGGACGGACGAGGACACGAGTGGCACCGCCTACGCGCCAGCCCTCAACGCCTGGACAGCGATTCCGGCGAATCCGGCTTTGACGGAGCTCGACACCTTCCCACTTTCGGTGTGGGTGGGCGATGCGGTGCTGCTCTTCGGCGGCGAGCCCGCCAGCGTGTGGGAGTACCATCCCGCCGATCGGACATGGCAGGAGGCCGCCCGTCTGCCCGAGGGACTGACCAACGTTGTCGCACCTGTGTGGACGGGTGTGCACGTCGTCTTCTACCAACCTGGGGGCAGGCCCAGCTACGCCTACACGCCGGAAACCCGGACGTGGACCGAACTCCCCGCGGCTCCTGACCGCAACCGGGAGAACTGGCAGGCCGCGTGGACTGGGCGCGAGATCCTCGTGTGGGGAGGGTCCAATCCACACGGCAGCCCCACGACGACCGACGGTATGTCGTTGCGACTGGATCGGTAACCCATTACCACCGTGCCGACGCCTAGCACCCCTCTGACGGGCGGACCCGTGACCTGATACCGGCTCGTCGACGCCGAGTAGGCCCACCATCCGGTCCGGCGCATATGCCGCACGCTAGACCTCTCCCCCAGCGGCTACCAGCCTGGCGCTCCCGCCCGTGCCTCCGGCGACGTGGCCCTGTCCTTGGACAGGCCTCGAGCATCTCGCTCGAAAGCGAGTCTGGCGAGGTGCTCAACGCGACCGGTCTTCAGCCGCTGGGCAGCGGGGCCGGACTCATGGTCAGAGGTCCTCGCTCGAAACGGCAAGCGGGTGTTCACCCTGGAGGGCATCCCGCAAGCCTGTGGCCAGGCCCGATTTCAAGGCGATGTACCCCGTCGATCCGCTCCGCGTGCGCGTCGATCCATCGCAGCTCGAGCAGGTGCTCGTCAACCTGATCGCCAATGCCCGCGACGCGATGCCGTCAGGCGGCAAGTTGACCGTCGAGGTCGCCGCCGTGGAACTCGATCAGCTGTACGCCGTTTCCCACCCGGAGGTCGAGCCCGGCTCGCACGTGATGATCGCGGTGAGCGACACCGGCTCCGGCATCAGCGACGAGGTGCGCGAGCACGTCTTCGAGCCGTTCTATACCACCAAGGAGGGCTCGGGCGGGACGGGGCTGGGTCTGGCCACGGTGTACGGCATCGTGAAGCAGAGCGGCGGCAGCATCGGGGTCTACTCGGAACCGGACCACGGCGCCGCCTTCAAGGTCTACCTCCCCCGGGTGTTCGAGACGCCCGACGCGCGGCCGGCGCCGACTGCGGAACCGGAGGTGGGCGCGGCTAGCGCGACGATCCTGCTGGCCGAGGACGACGACGCGGTACGGGGCATCGCCGTCCTCGCCTTGTCGCGCGCCGGCTATAACGTGCTCGCCGCCGACAGCGGCACGATGGCGTTGCAGCTCGCCGCCGAGCACGCCGGCGCCATTCACCTGCTGGTCACCGACGTGGTGATGCGCGAGATGAGCGGGCGACAGGTGGCCGAGGAGCTCGGCCGGTTCCGACCCGATGTGCGGGTTCTGTACATGTCGGGCTACACGGAGAACACCATCGTCCATCACGGTGTGCTCCGCCCCGATATCGAGTTCCTGCCGAAGCCCTTCACGCCCACGGCTCTCGTTAGCAAGGTCCGCGAGGTGCTGGGTCCGCAAGAGGCCGAAGGATCAGCTCGGCGATAGTCGCCCCAGCGTTTCGATGCCAGGGAAATGCTCGCCTGCTCCGACAATGCGCTCCGGTGCATCGCTCGGGTTCGGGGCGGCTATGACCCGATAGCCTTGACGCTCCAGGACGAAATGTTCAACAGCATGTCCGCCGTCGCTCGCCCTCGTCGCCCAGCCCAGCCGCCTCGCGCGGGTCGAGAGCCGGGTTGTGGCGGCTACAATTGCGGCTGAGCCCCGACGCCGCGGTCGCGGCACGGAGCATCCGCGGCCGGATGTTCTCCCCCGGCACGCTTCGTGCAGCAGGCACGCGGGTCAGGCCCCGGCGTGAGCGCAACAGCCGGCTGCCGATGTTGCCGTGAGGAGGCGCATGGGTACGATCTGGCGTGAAGAATGATGCCCACCGGGCGCTGGTCGTGGAGGATGACCGCGCCCTGCGCGACATCTATGCCGGCGCGCTGGCAGCGTACGGGCACGACGTGCGCATGGCGGCCGACGGGGCGGAGGCGCTCGCCATCCTGGAGAGCGGCTGGATCCCGTGCGTGACCTTCCTGGACCTGCGGATGCCCGGCATGGACGGCTGGGAGCTGGCGAGCCAGATCCGGTCCGACGACCGATGGCGGGACGTGCCCATCGTCGTGGTCGCGGCCCACTTCCGCATCGACCACGAGGCGCAGGTGATCGGCGCTGCCGCGTGGTTGCAGAAGCCGTTCGACCTGTCCCGGCTGGATGACCACACCCGCGCGCTGTGCGCCAGCTGAACGATGACCGCCGAGGCGACCCGGAGCCAGATCCTCGCGCTGCTGCCGGCCATCTTCGAGAGCGTGGCCGATGGCGTGACCGTGCTCGACCGCCGGGGGGTGGTGCGCTTCGCGAACGCAACCGCCGCGCAGCTGATGGGATTCCAGCGAGCGGAAGAGGTCATCGACCGGTCGTCCGCGGAGCTGACCGGACCATTCGAGCTGCTCGACCCCGATGGCGGTCCGCTGGACATGACCGACATGCCCACGCGCCGGGTGCTCGCCGGGGAGGAGGCCGCTGAGGCGGTCATCCGCTTCCGGCATCGGGACTCGCTCGACGAACGATGGTCGCTGGTCAGGGCGCGGCTGATGGCCGGTGCCACGCGCGACGACGACCTGGTGGTCACCGCCTTCCAGGACATCACCTCGCTCAAGCAGAGCGAGCGGCGCCTCGCCTTCCTTTCCGAGGCCAGCGCGATCCTGGGCGAGTCGACCAACTACGCCGACACCCTGCGCCGCGTGGCGGACCTGGCGGTGCCGGCCCTGGCGGACTGGTGCGTGGTCGACGTCCTGGAATCGGAACGCGACGTCCGCCGCGTCGCCGTGGCCCATGCCGACCCGGAGAAGGTCGCCCTGGCGGAGGAGTACCAGCGGCGCTGGCCTCCGCGCCTGGACGGGCCGGGGCCGGTATCTGAGGTCATGAGCAGCGGCACGGCCTTCCACTCTCCGGTGGTGACCGACGAGATGCTCCGCGCGTCGGCCCGCGACGAGGAGCACCTGGCGGCCATGCGGCAGCTGGGCCTGCGGGCGGTGCTGGTGGTGCCGCTCCTGGCCCGCGGCCGCATCCTGGGCGCCCTGACCCTGGTCAACTCGGAGTCGGACAGGCTGCTCACCGCCGAGGACGTGGCCATGGCCGCCGAGGTCGGGCGCCGGGCCGGGGCCGCGATCGACGCAACCCGTCTCCTGTGGGAGCGCGAGGAGGCGATCCGGATGCGGGACGAGTTCATGGCCAGCGCGTCTCACGACATGCGCACCCCGCTGGCGGCGGTCCGCGGCTACGCGCAGCTGGCGCTGCGTCACCTGGGCTCGCACGCGAGGCCGGACCACGCGAGGCTGTCGCGCTGGCTGGGCGACATCGACGACAGCGCGGGTCGGCTGACGAGGCTCGTCTCCGAGTTCATGGACGCCAGCCTCATCCGCGGCGGGCAGGAGGTCCCGCTCCAGCTCCAGGACACGGATCTGGTGCCGCTGGTGGCCGAGCGCCTGGAGGAGCACCGGCGCTCGAGCGAGGACCACGATTTCAAGCTCGCGGCCGATGCGGAATCGGTGAACGGCAAGTGGGATCCCTCCCGCCTGGCACGGGTCCTGGACAACGTGCTGGGAAATGCCGCCAAGTTCAGCCCCGATGGCGGCGGGATCGCGGTCCGGGTCGGGAAGGAGGACCGGCATGGCGTGGTCGCGGTCACCGACGGCGGGATCGGGATCGCTCCGGCCGACCTGGACCTCATCTTCACGCCGACCTACCGCGGGTCGAACGCGAAG
>JBOGSY010000073.1:0-8321 GCA_050691915.1 Candidatus Limnocylindria bacterium
AAGAAGACGCGCAGGACGTCCAGGAGCAGGGCCGCGGTGGCACCCCCGACCACGACATCGACCAGCACCGCGTGCAGCGAGTGACCCAGCCAGACGCCGTTGAGGAAGTCCTGCAGCAGCTTGCCGGGGCGGCCGAGCACCCGGTACGAGACGTCCACCGCCACGGAGATCCCGTTCCAGAGCCCGGCCAGCGGTCGGGCGACTCGTTCGAGCATGTCAGCCGGCGACCTCCTGGGCGAACTCGCGGAACACGGCAACGTGCCGGTCGATCTCCTCCTCGGTGTGCTGGACCGACAGGGTCCACTGGTCGTCCGGCCCCGGCGGCAGCAGGATGCCGCGGTTGGCCAGGTAGAAGAAGCTGGCCTGCCACAGCTCCGCATCCAGGCCGATGAAGTCGCGGTAGTTGGTGACGCGCTGCGGTGTGAACATGACGCAGCCCTTGGGACCGATGTTGATGGCATAGCCCGGCAGTCCGAACTCGTCAAGCACCGCCTGCGCTCCCTGCGTCAGCCGGTCGGCCAGGGCATGCAGCAGCGGGTAGGCATCCCGGGTCAGGATCTGGGTCAGAGTCACCAGGCCGGCGGTCACGGATAGGGGGTTGCCGTTGAAGGTGCCCAGGTGCGCCACCCTGGTGGCCCCGCCGGCCAGGGTCGAGTGCTCGATCCCCACGCCGGGACCGTCCAGCGGCACCTGCTCGATCACGCCCATCACCTCGCGCCGGCCGGCGAACGCGCCGATCGGCACGCCTCCACCGATGCTCTTGGCCAGGCAGATGAGATCCGGCTGCACGCCGAAGTACTCCGTGGCGCCACCCTCGGCGATCACCACGCCCGTCTTCACCTCGTCGAAGATGAGCACGATGCCGTGGGTGTCGGCCAGCTGGCGCAGCGTCTCCAGGAAGCCGGGCCTGGGCGGCACGACCCCGATGTTGAACTGCACCGGCTCCACGATGATGGCGGCGATCTCCTCGCGGTTGGCCTCCAGGATGCCGGCCACGATCTCCGGCTCGTTGAACGGCGCCACAATCGTCTCCGCCAACCGGCTGCGCGGCAGCCCGGCGCTGGCGGGCACGGTGGTCGGCTGCTCGGACGGTCCCATCTGCTCGCGCGGCGGCTGGATGCTGACCAGCACGTCATCGTGGTGGCCGTGGTAGCCACCTTCGAACTTGAGGATCTTCTCGCGCCCGGTGAAGCCCCGCGCGACCCGGATGGCATCCATGGTCGCCTCTGTCCCCGAGTTGCTGAAGCGGACCAGGTCGGCGCCGAAGCGGCGCTTGATCTCCTCGGCCAGGAGGATGCCGTCCTCCACCGGGAAGGTGTAGCAGGTGCCGTTCGCCACGCGCCGCTGGAGGGCCTCCGCCAGCAGCGGATGCGAGTGGCCGGCGGCGAGCACGCCGAAGGCCATGTCGAAGTCGATGTACTCGTTGCCGTCCGCGTCCCAGATCCGCGAGCCGCGGGCATCGGTCACGGACAGCGGGTAGGGGTCGTAGGTCTGGAAGGAGCTGGCGACACCCAGCGGCATCGCCTCGCGTGCGCGGGCATGCAGCTGCGCACTGCGCGGGGTGCGGGTCCGATAGGCCGCCTCCTCGCGCTCGCCGATCTTCCTGAGCCGGTCGCGGTCAACGCCACGCTGCTCGGCAACGGTCACATCCGACCTCCTACCTGGTCCCCCAACGGTAGCTCTCCTTGACGAAGCGCAGCTCGACCATGGTCTCGGTGGCGCGGACGCCGTCGATCTGGGCCAGCTCGGCGGACAGGACGCGCAGGAGGTGCTCGTTGTCCTCGCACACCACCTCGCAGATCATGTCGAATCGCCCGGCGGTGATGACCACGTAGGTCACCTCCTCCAGCGAGGCCACCGCGTCGGCGACGGCCTCGATGCGTGCGGCGTCCACGTGGAGGCCGATGAAGGCCGGCTGGCCGAACCCCATGGCCAGCGGGTCGGTGACGCCGACCACCTGCACCACCCCGCGGCTGATGAGACGTTCGGCACGCTGCCGAACGGTCGCCTCCGGGACCTTGAGCTCCCGACCGATCTGCGCGTACGGCCGCCGCCCGTCCAGCTGGAGGGCCTTGATGATGGCCTTGTCCAGGTCATCGAGCAGCGGCCGGCGGCCTGACGACCCGAGCGAGCGCATTGCCATGTTGCGCTGAATCGTAGCCTCGCAGCCGGGGTCTGGTCAAACTTTCCGCAACTTCGAGGTCAGAACTTGGCGGATTCCGCGGAGTCCTGCGGGATCAGTGGCGGTCCGTCGCGTCGGTCCCGGCCCAGGCGCCGGTCGCGTCGGCCAGCAGCTCGGCGACGTCGGAGACGGCCACATCGGTCCGCTCCAGGTCGGTCACCCCGTCGCGCAGCATGACCAGGCAGAACGGGCAGGCGGTGGCGATGGTGCCGGGGTCCGTGGCCAGCGCCTGGCGCACGCGGCGGTGGTTGATGCGCTCCCCCTCGCGCTCCTCCATCCACATCCGGGCGCCCCCCGCGCCGCAGCACATGCCGCGCCGGTGATGGAGCTCCATCTCGGCCACGCCCGAGCCGGTCACCGCGCCCACCACCCGGCGACCCTCGTCGTAGACCTGGTTGTAGCGACCCAGGTAGCAGGCGTCGTGGTAGGCGACCACCGCCTCGTGGTGCTGGCCCGGCACCAGGCGACCGTCGGCGACCAGCCGGTCCAGTAGCTGGGTGTGGTGGATGACGTCGATCCCGCGCAGCCCGAACTGCGGGTACTCGTTGCGGATCGTGTTGAAGCAGTGCGGGCAGCTGGCGACCACGGTCCGCACGCCGTGCTGCTCGTGCGCCGCACCCAGCGTCGCCACGTTCTCCTCGGCCAGCATCTGGAACAGGTACTCGTTGCCGGCTCGCCGCGCGGGGTCGCCGCTGCAGGTCTCCGCGGGCCCCAGCACGGCGAAGTCGATCCCGGCCTGCCGCAGCAGGGCGGCCATGGCCCGCACCACCCGCCGGTTGCGGTCGTCGAAGGCGCCGGCGCAGCCGACCCAGTAGAGGATCGGGCCATCGGCGGGAGCGCCGTCGCGCCAGATGGTCCTTGGCCCCTGCCGCTCGGCGCCGCCGGCGGGCCGGCGCTCGCCCAGGACCGGGACCTGCATCCCCCTGGCCCAGTCCAGCCGGGCGGCCTTCGGCTGCCCCCACGGGTTGCCGGCGGTCTCCATGTTGCGAAAGGCAGCATTCAGCTCCTTCGGGAAGCGCGACTCCTCCAGCACCAGGTTGCGGCGGATCTCGACGATGCTGTCGACGTGCTCGATCAGGACCGGGCAGCCCTCGACGCACCAGCCGCAGGTGGTGCACTGCCAAACCGCCTCCTCCGGGATGGCCGCGTCCACCAGGGGCAGGGCCAGGGCCTCGGACGCGCGGCCGCGGGCGAGGGCCAGCGATGCGTCGGAGGCCTCCACGCCTCCGGCTGCGCCTCCCCTCGCCGCCCGCTGAGCGGATGCCGCCGCGGCGAGGGCCGTCTCCGCCATCGCGATCTGGTCGCGCAGCCCCTCCATGAAGTGCTTGGGGCTGAGCGTCTTGCCGGTCATGCTTGCCGGGCAGAACTCCATGCAGCGGCCGCACTCGGTGCAGGAGAGCCCGTCCAGCAGGTGGCGCCAGGTGAGGTCCTGGAGGGACCGCGCCCCGAAGGTGGGCTCCTGGCCGTCGACCGGCTCCGCCTCCAGGTCCATCCTGCGCAGCGCGCCGCGCGGCTCCAGGTTGCGGAAGTAGACGTTCGGCTCGCTGGTCAGGATGTGGAGGTGCTTGCTGTACGGCAGGTAGGCGCCGAAGGCCAGTACGAAGCCGATGTGCGCCCACGCCGCCAGCCCATACCCGGCCGTGGCCGCCTCGGCGCCCATGGGAGGGAGCAGGCCGGCGAGCGGGCCGGACAGCAGGGCCCAGGCCCGGGCCGGGTCGTCCGGGACGGCGACGAATCGCAGCGCGTCACCCACCAGCTCGGTGCTGACCACGCCGGTGATCATGCCCAGGATGACAAAGGCATCCCGGGTCAGGGCCAGCCTGGCCGGGCGCGCCACGATCCGGCGCCACGCAGCGTAGGCCACCGCTACCAGCACCAGGCCGATGAACAGGTTGGCCAGGGCGACGGCAACGCCCCACACCACGCCACCCAGCGGCCAGGCCAACACCGCCTCCACCAGCCCGTTGGTGAAGTAGTTGCCGGTCGTGACCAGCAGCGCCAGGAAGCCCCAGAAGATGGCGGCGTGCATCAGCCCCGGCGCCGGGTCCTGAAGCAGGCGCTTCTGGCCGATGACGTAGACCACGAATCCCCAGATCCGGCGCAGCGGCTGGTCCACGCGATCGATGGGCCGGCCGGCGCGGAGGACCGCCAGGTGGAACCGCGCGCGCCGCCAGAAGGCATAGGCCGCCACGGCGACCGGGATCACGATCAGGGGATAGAGCGGGATGCCGACATACATGCGCGCCCCATCCTAGCGGCGGCATCCGGCCGGCATGACCATGGGCGGGGCGCGGAGCCCCGCCCATGGTCGCGGCTGCCCGGCTACGGCAGGCTCACCCGGTTGCCGTAGATGTTCTGGTCCACGCCGCCGGCGTTGGCGCACTGGTCGGGGCCGAATCCCCCACCCTCCAGCGCCTGGCGGCATTGGTGCACGTCGAAGCCGTCCTGCACCTCCTCGCGCGGGTCCTCGCCCTGGACGACGTCGCGGTTGTCGGTCCAGGACACGTATGCCTCCAGCCCGTTGTCGGCCTGCACGATGGAGACCCAGTTGTAGTCGCCCTGGAACGGGATGTCGCGGTTGCCGAACATCTCGTACTGCGGCTGGTGCCCGACGTCGGACACCTTGGCCGATGGCGACCAGGTCGCGCCGCCGTCCAGCGAGCTGGCGACGAAGGTGTTGACGATCTCGCTGCCGCACGAGGTCGCGTTTGGCGTGTTACCCATCGGCAGCTGCACGGAGTAGCACTGGTCCGTCCGGCTGTCCTGCCAGACCACCGCCAGCGTGCCGGCCAGGGCATCGATGTCCGGGAAGAACTGGTGCCCCAGGCCGCCGGCGTCGTCAACCTTGACCGGCTCCGACCAGGTGGCGCCATCGTCGGTCGACGAGACGACGTAGACCACCGACCGCCCGACCATTCCGCCACCCGCCGACCGGTAGGTGCTGGTGGTCGGCTCGACGCTGGCGGGGTCGATCTCGTTGTAGACCAGGTGCACGCCGTCGCCGCCGCTCTGGTCGGCCGTGGAGCGCGGCTCCAGCGGGACCCGGGCGAAGACGAACTGGCTGGTGCACTCGAACGGGCCGTCGCCGCAATCGCGGAACGGGTCGGCCGGCGCGTACGGCACGATGCCCCGGATCTTGACCGGGCCGCCGAAGCTGGCGCCGCCGTTGGTCGAGCGCGTGAAGTAGAGCGCGTTCTCGCCGTTCTGGCTGGCGTCGGCGAAGGTGCGGAAGGTGACGTACACGTCGCCGTCGCCCTCGATCGCGATGTCGCAGCTCTGGACCGATCCGCTCTGGCCGTGTGCAGTCAGGAAGACCGGCTTCGAGAACGTCTGGCCGCCGTCAGTCGAGCGGCTGAACTGGATCTTGTTCTGGCCGAAGCCGGTGAAGCGGCTCCAGCAGACGTAGACGTTGCCATCGGTCTCGCCGCCGGTGCGATCCACCTCCAGCAGCGGCTTGTCCTGGAAGATGCCCACGAAGTTGCGGGACGGGGTCCCCTGGCCCACCACCCGCGTGTGCGAGTAGTCGACCGGGTAGGCCGGGGCACCAGCGATCGGCACGTCGGCGGCCGAGTAGGTGGCCACGTACACGTCGCCGTTGATGGGGCCGCCGCGGTTGAAGCTGATGCCACCCACGAACAGGTTGCCGGCGTTGTCGAAGGCCGCGATCGGGTCGCCGGCCTCGGTGTGACGTCCGAACAGCGGGGATGCCATTCCCTCGGCCGACGTGTCGGCCGGGTAGCCGGGAACGAACGAGTTGATCCAGGTCTCGCCGCCGTCGCGTGAGTAGCCGAAGCCCTGCCAGCCGGCGCCCAGGTCGGTCTGGCAATAGTCGTTCCAGCCGGCGACGACGGTGTCGGGGTCGGTGGGGTCGATCACGGTGAAGGGCTCGTTGCCCTGGCGCCGGCTGCCGCCGTCGTTGCTGTCGCTGTCACCGTCGTTCGGATCGGCGTCGGGATCGGTGCTGGTGCCCTGGTCGTTGCAGTGCTGGATTGCCTGGTCCGTGCCGCCGTCGTGGCGGACGAAGGCCTGGCCGGTCACCGCGTCGTCGCCGTCGGCGCCGGGGTCCAGGACGCCGACCGCTCCGGCGGGGCTGGCCGTCGCGGCCAGCAACGCGAGCGCGGCTCCGGTGGCAGCGAGGGCCCGTACGAATCGTGTCACGCGCATCATCAACGCGATACCTCATGCGGGGGCATGGACGGATCGGTGGATGAGAGGGTCGGGTGCTGGTCGCTGGCATCACCTCGCAGGCCGCTGGCGCTCGGGTGATACGTATACGGTTGCAGGCACGGGCGGGTGTGCCGCGCTCGGCGGTCAGGCTACCACGCCGGACCAATCAGTGATCGCCGCCGGCCAGCTGGTCCACGGCGTGGCGCAGGACGGGCAGAAGTGCGGCGAGCGACTGGCTGGCACCGGCCGGCGACCCCGGCAGGTTGGCGATCAGGCTGGCACCGCGGGTGCCCACCACCCCGCGCGACAGCGCGGCCATGGGGGTGGACGCCAGGCCGGCGGCGCGCATCAGCTCGGCCAGGCCGGGAACCTCGCGCTCGATCACCCGCCGGGTGGCCGCCGGGGTCACGTCGGCCGGCGTCAGCCCGGTGCCGCCGGTGGTCAGGATCAGCCGGTGGCCGGCATCCGCCAGGCGGCGCAGGCTGGCGCCGATCACCTCCTCGTCGTCGGGCACGACCAGCGGCTCGGACGCCACGTCCCAGCCGGCCTGGCGCAGGGCCGCCACCAGCGCCGGACCGGATTCGTCCTGGCGCTCGCCCGACGCGGATCGATTCGAGCAGGTCACCACCACCGCCTCGTGGGGCGCGCTCCCGGGCTGCTCGTGGGCCTCCGACAAGGAGCCGCTGCGGCCACCCTCCTTCTCCAGCAGCTCCACCCGCTCGATCACGATGTCCCGCTGCAGCGCCTTGGCCATGTCGTACAGGGTCAGGGCCGCCACGCTGGCGGCGGTCAGCGCCTCCATCTCGACCCCGGTGCGCGCGGTGGCCGCCGTCTCGGCCCGGATCGCCACGATTCCGGTCGCGCGATCGGGAGTGAGCTCCACCGCCACCCGGTCGAGGGGCAGCGGGTGGCAGAGCGGGATGAGGTCGGGGGTGCGCTTGGCGCCGGCGATCCCGGCCAGGCGGCTGACGGCCAGGGCGTCGCCCTTGGGCCCGCCGGCGTCCAGCAGGGTGGCGAGCACCTCCGGCCGCATCCGCACGCTGGCGGCGGCCACGGCCCGCCGGCGAGTCACCGGCTTGTCACCCACGTCGACCATGCGCGGCGCTCCGTCCGGGCCCAGGTGGGACGGCTTCACGCCAGGGCTCCCAGCAGCAGCACCGGGTAGCTGCGGCCCGCCTCCGCCGCCTCCTCCCCCTCCGGCACGATCAGCAGGCCGTTCCCGGCCGCCAGCGGCCGCAGCTGGGAGGAGGCCTGTCCGCCAGCCGGCCGGGCCCGCAGCCCGTCGGCGCCCGCCTCCACCACGACCCGCAGGTAGGCACGTCGCTCGCGGTCCTTGGCCATCCGCTCGGTGGCGCAGGCCGGCAGCCGGACGCGGCCGCTGCCGGTGAGGCCCAGCATGGCTCGCAGCAAGGGGCGGACGAACAGCTCGAAGGTCACCAGCGCGCTCACCGGGTTGCCGGGCAGCCCCAGCACCGGGCGTCCGTCGATCGACCCGAAGGCCAGCGGCTTTCCGGGCTGGACCGCAATCCGCCAGAACTCCAGCCTCCCCATGGCGCCCATGGCGTCGCGCACGTGGTCGTGGCGGCCGACCGAGACGCCGCCGGACGCCACCAGCAGATCCGCGGCGGCGATGCCGGACCGCAGGGCGGCCTCGACCGCGCTGCGGTCGTCGGCGACGGTCGGCAGCCGGACCGGCTCCCCGCCGGCTTCCTCCACGGCGGCGGCCAGGGCGAACGAGTTGGCGTCGTGGATCTGCCCGGGAGCCAGCGGCTCGCCGGGCGGGCGCAGCTCGTCGCCGGTCGACAGGATGGCCACCCGCGGCCGGCGCCGGACGGCGAGCGTCCCGATGCCCAGCGAGGCCAGCACCCCGATCCCGGCCGCGGAGAGCGGCTCGGCCGGGAGCCGCACCTCGTCGCCGGCGCGCGTGTCGTGGCCGGCCGCCCGGACGTGGGCGCCGCGCTCCACGGCCGGC
>JBOGSY010000074.1:0-8316 GCA_050691915.1 Candidatus Limnocylindria bacterium
CGTGGATCCACCGTGATCGCCTCCCTCGTCTCCATGTGGGCGAGGGTGACAAATTCGCTGGCCGCTTAACGGGTGACGGAATCCCTGGCCGTCCACACTGGGCCGGCAAGCTGCTTGACCGATCGCATGGCCCGTGGCTACCCTTCGGGACTGGCGATGGTGTCCGCCGAGGCGCATAGCGTCTGAACCGCCCGCTCGGGCTGATGGCTCCTGGATTGCCTGGCGATCCCGGGGCCTTCTTGTTGCCCGGGCGGGAGGAACCGATGGACAGCGCCTACCTCATCGCGACGGCCTGGATCGGCCTGGCCCTGCTGGCGAGCCTGATCTCGATCCGGCTCGGAATCTCCGTGGCCCTGATCGAGATCGGGCTGGGCGTAGTGGCCGGCAACGGGTTCGGGCTCGGCACGACCGAGTGGATCGATTTCCTGGCCGGCTTCGGCGCCGTGCTCCTCACCTTCCTGGCGGGGGCCGAGATCGAACCCGGCGCGCTGCGCAGGCATGCCCGCAAGAGCCTGGCGATTGGGCTGGTCTCGTTCGGCGTGCCCTTCCTGGCCGCCTGGGCCTTTGCCTGGTTCGTGGTCGGCTGGGACCCCCAGGCGGCGCAGATCGCCGGCATCTCGCTGTCGACGACGTCGGTGGCGGTGGTCTACGCCGTGATGATCGAATCCGGCCTGGCCGAGGAGGAGCTCGGCAAGCTCATCCTGGCCGCCTGCTTCATCACCGACCTGGGCACCGTGCTCGCCCTGGGCGTCCTGTTCGCCGACTTCAGCCCGCTGCTGCTCGTCTTCGGCCTGGCGACCCTGGCCGCGATGGTGGCCGTGCCGCGCATGCTGCGCTGGTTCCTGCGCCATCTCGGCGGGCGGGTCTCGGAGCCGGAGATCAAGTTCCTGTTCCTGGTCCTGTTCGGGCTCGGTGGGCTGGCCGCGGCGGCGGGCAGCGAGGCGGTGCTGCCGGCCTACCTCATCGGTCTGGCCGTCGCCGGCACCTTCGTGAGCGACCGGGTGCTGGTGCACCGCCTGCGGGCCACCGCCTTCTCGCTCCTGACGCCCTTCTACTTCATCAAGGCCGGCCTGCTCGTCTCCCTGGGGGCGGTCCTGGCGGGGGCCGGGCTGATCGGTGCCGTTCTGCTCGTCAAGGTCGGGGCCAAGGTGGCCGGTGTATGGCCGGTCAGTCGCGGGCTGCGGCTGACCACGCAAGAGGCGAACTACACGACCCTGCTGATGTCGACCGGGCTCACCTTCGGCTCCATCTCGGCCCTCTTCGGGCTGACCAACGGCTACATCGACCAGGCGCAGTACGCCGTGCTGGTCACCACCGTCATCCTGTCGGCGATCGTGCCCACGCTGATCGCCACCACCTTCTTCGAGCCCCGCGTGCGCGAGGCGATCGAAGCTGAAGAGATCGAGGCGGCCGAGGAGATCGACGCAGGACCGATCCCGCATCCAGCCATCTCGATCGAGCGGGAGTAGGCAGCCACCGGCGATCCGTGCTACGAATGCGCCCGGACGCGCGACGAGAAGGGAAGGGCCGGACGTTGCCACTCACCGGGGAGTACGCCCCCAGCACCGCGAGCTGGGCACGCAGGCAGGCGGAGCGCTACGAGGCATCGGGCGGAGCCGAGGCGGGCGCGCTTCGCGGCACGCCTGTCGTCGTCCTGACCTCCATCGGCGCCAGGACCGGCATGCTTCGCAAGACCGCGCTGATGCGCGTCGAGCACCGGGGCAGCTACGCGGCGGTGGCGTCATTGGGCGGCGCTCCCCGGCACCCGGTCTGGTACCACAACCTCAAGCACAACCCGCACGTGGAGCTCCAGGATGGCGGCACCCGGCGCGACTACCGGGCCCACGAGGCCAGCGGCGCGGAGCGCGCAACGTGGTGGGAACGCGCCGTCGAGGTGTGGCCGGACTATGAGCGCTACCAGGCCAGGACCAGCCGGATCATCCCGGTCTTCGTCCTGGAGCCGATGGCGTGACCGCGGGCCGCGCCTGAGGGCTACTTCTCCTTGGTCTCACCCTTCTCGCGACGCTCCTTGTTGACCGTGCGGGCGGCCCGCTCCTCGGCCTCGTCCTTCGAGACGCCGCGCTCCTGGTAGCTCTCCTTGATGTGCTCGTACTGCCGCTCGCGTTTCTTGCTTGCTCCTGCGGGCATCCGCTCATTCCTCCTTGCGACCACCGCGCGGCCCGCGGCTGGTGCTGGCCGCCCGGAGCGTGGTGGCCCGATGGGCGATGGGGCTCTCCTCGTCGATCACGATCCCGTGGCGCTCCGCGGCGCGCAGGATCTTCTGGCGGGCGCGCTCCTTGGCCGCCACGCTCTCGAACTCGGTCTGGTTGAAACGCGCCATGGCGTTGCGAACGTGGGACTCGTCATGGAGCGGCAGGTGCTCCCCGCCGGCTGAATCCACGTAAGCGAACTGGCTGCTGCGCAGCCGCTCACGGGCTTTGGTATCGAGCTCAGGCATGCCGTGCATCACCTCCTGCCGCGGGAGGGATGCAGTGTCCGTGCCAGCCGGCTGTGATTTCGCGTCGATCGTATCGGCGCCAACATGAGAACGCTCTCATCTCATTCTCATCTGCCCCTCACCTGGCCGGCACAGGCTGACGGCGTGGATTGGAACTTCCGTCCGGGCGACGAGATCGGCCCTGGAAGGCGCGCCACTGCGCTGCTGGGCGGTGGTGAGCGCTACGAGGCGTACCTGGCCTGGAACGACACGCTGCTGTGCCCGACCGTGGTCAAGATCCTGCGTCCCGACCAGGTCGCGGACTCCGGAGCTCGCCGGGTCATCGCCGCTGAGACCGCGATTCTGCGATCGATCGACCACCCATCGTTCATGCGCCTGTTCGGCGCGGACACCGGTGGGCCGCGACCCTTCCTCGAGCTCGAGTTCCTGGACGGACCGAGGCTGTCGACGCTCCTGCGTCGACACGGCGTGCTTGTCCCCGAGCAGCTCTTTCCGCTGGCACGCCAGCTGGCCGCGGCGCTCCACTACCTGCACGGACGCGAGATCCTGCACCTTGACGTGAAGCCGCGCAACGTCGTGATGGGTCCTCTCCCTCGCCTCATCGACCTGTCGGTGGCGCGCCGCGTCGTGGATGTGGCTCGCATCCGGGGACCTATCGGTACCGACGCCTACATGGCACCAGAGCAGTGCGACCCGGCCAGGTTCCGGCAGATCGGTCCCGCCACCGATGTCTGGGGCCTTGGCGTCACCCTGTATGAGGCGGCGACCAAGGGGCTGCCATATGCGCGCGGCACGCATGACGGGGCGGGCGCTGAGCGTTGGCCGCAGCTGGTCGCCGACCCGGCGCCAACGCCCAACAAGGTGCCCCAACGCCTGGCCGAACTGCTGATGGCGTGCCTTCAGCGCGATCCGGCGGACCGGCCCAGTCCCCTGCGGCTGTTCGAGGCGTTCGACGGTCTGGCCGCCGAGCACGGGGTCGCCCGCGTCAGATTCGGGTAGTTGGACGGTCGGGTGGCTAAGAGCCTTCTCACGCTCCGCTCATCGGCGCCTCACCTCTGGCCGCCAGGGTGAATCCGTCAACGCCAGACCAACGCACAAAGGAGCTAGACCGATGCGCAATCCCATGACCGTCATCGGCGGACGGAATCTGATCGCCCTGGGCCTGGCTGGCTCGCTGGCCCTGGGCGGCGCCAGCGCCGTGCTGGGCGATGACGACCGCCAGGATCGAAACGTGAACCGCCGGGATGACGCCGTGGAGTTGGACGCCGACCTCCGGGATGACGACGACACCGGCACTGGTGCCCAGTCCAATGATCAGGCCACCGGGAACACGGCCGGCAACACCGGGAACACGGGCAACACCGGGAACACGGGCAACACCGGGAACACGGCCGGCAACACCGGGAACACCGCTGCCGCGAACACCGGGACAGCTACGGCCGCCCCGGCGCCGGCCCCAGTGGACACCGGAGACGCGACCCGTAGCAACGACGGGACCGTTGGCGGGGACACCACCGCCCACCCGGTTGCCCCTCCACCTCCGCCCCCGCCGCCCGCCGGTGACGAGAGCGCCGATGGCGACAGCGGCAACAGTGGCGACAGCGGCAACAGTGGCGACAGTGCCGACAGCGCGGACAACGACGACTGAGAGCGCCGCGTCTCCCGCGAAGGGCCGGTCCGGGGACCGGTCCTTCGCCGCGTGCGGTGGCACGGCACCCCGCCAGCGGTCTGGACCGGCGACCTGAATTGCGCGGATCCAGGGCGCTGCTTGCGATCCTGGGGGTTGCCATCCTGGTGGGCGGGTTCAGCGCGGGGAGACTGGTCGGCGAGCTGCTGCGGAATCCGAGAACCAACGTCATCGACCTCCTGCCTACGCCGATCAACTCCGCGCCGACGATGCCGGCAAGCGACGTCCCCGGGGCCGACGTCGTGGGCCTGGCCCGCTATCCCGGCAGCGTGCGGACGGCCTATGACCGCGCCGAGCTGGGAGGCGTGGTCGTCGTCACCGCGCACTATCTCGCGAAAGCCTCGCGCGACCAGGTCCGTGCCTACTACCTGGCCGTCTTCCGTGATGCCGAATGGCAGGTCGCGGACCTCCAGTTCAGCCTCGGCAGGTGGACGTTCGTGGTCGAGTCGGGCGCGCTGCGGCAGGCAATGGTTGAGATCGCCGATCGCGGCGGCCTGGTCGAGATCCGGATCGAGGCCCGCGAGGAGCGTCCTCGCGCCCCCACACCGCCCCCGAGGCCAGAACCGAGGCCGGCCATCACGCCACCACCGCCGCCGCCGCCACCTGACGACGACGATGATGACGATGATGACGACCCGACCGACGATGACGCGCCCGGCGGCGGCGGAACGGATGACGACGACGCGACTGATGACGAATGATGGTCGGCGCGCATTTTCAATGCGCAGCGGCCTCGAGCCTGTAGCCGGCCCCCCGGACGGTGCTGATCGGCGACGCACCGCCCGGTTCTCGCAGCTTACGGCGCAGGTAGCCGACGTAGACGTCCACGACGTTGGATCCCGGATCGTAGTCGTAGTCCCACACCGCAGCCAGGATCTGGCTGCGGGACAGGACCTGCCCGGGATGGCGCATGAAGTATTCGAGAAGCGCAAATTCGCGCGCCGAGAGCTCGACAGACGCGCCACCCAGCCAGGCTCGCCGACCCAGCAGATCGATCCGCAGTTCCCCCAACTGGATCACGGCAGCCTGCTGCTGGTCTGCGCGCCGGGTGAGCGCTCGGATGCGCGCCAGCAGCTCTTCCAGGGCGAACGGTTTGGTCAGGTAGTCGTCGGCGCCCGCGTCGAGGGCACGAACTTTGGCCTCCAATTCGTCACGGGCGGTCAGCATCAGGACCGGCAGGTCGGTGCGCCGCTGGCGCAGCCTTCCCAGCACCCGGTGTCCGTCGATGCCGGGCAGGCCAATGTCCAGGATGACCAGGTCGACGTCCTCGGCTGCGGCGAGCTCCAGGCCATCCTCCCCGGCATTCGCGGACAGCACCTGGTGTCCATGGGCCCCCAGCCCTCGCTCCAGGAAGCGGACGATTCGCGGCTCGTCCTCAACGAGCAGAATCCGCATGGCGGCGAGTATAGAGAGGCAGGCAGGTGATCAAGAGACCGTGGCGTGGCGTGGTGCTGCCGATCATCGGCCTGCTCGCAGGCATGGCGGTGATCGGCGCCGCGGGGATCTTCATCAATCGCGGGATCACCGACCTGGTGGCGGAAGCGGTCAGCTACGACGTGGAGCTGGAGGACAACGCCGACGACCTGCGCGTGTCGGTCCTGGACGTCCGGCACTACCACCGAGACCTGCTCTTCAACAATCCCAGCCCACCGCGCGTCCGCGAGTGGGAGGCCCGGTTCGCGGCCCTCGTTGCCGAGCTCGACGAGCTTGCTGAGCTCGGCGTCCGGGACCTGAACGCGCCGATCGTGGTGAGGCAGCCTGGGCTGATGGCGCCGCCGACTTGGTGATCGTCGACGTCATGCTGCCCGACGGCGACGGCGTGGAGCTCCTCGCGCGGCGCCGGGCTGCCGGCGACCGCCTCCCGGCGATCGTGCTCACGGCACGCGAGGACGACGCTCTGCGCGCGCGAGCCACGGCGGCTGGTGCCGATGCCTTCGTAGGCAAGCCGTTCAACTACAACGACCTGCTGGCGCAGATCCGCGACCTGCTGAAACGGCCGGCTGCCGGAGCGGGCACCTAAGCGCCGCTCTGCCGCAGCGGCATCCGGGGCAGCGCCGGGATCCGCGGCGGCCGGTAATCGGCCAGGTAGGCGCGATAGATCGGCGACAGGTCGGCGTCCGTGCTCCGCTCGAGGTGGCGGAGGAGGTCAGCCCCGCTGGCCACACCGTAGCGGTGCTCGTCCAGGAACCCCCGGATGGCCCCGAAGAACGCCTCGTTCCCCATCCGGCCGCGGACAGCGTTCAGGAACTCGGTCGAGCGGTAGAACACGGCGTGGAAGTAGCCGTCACAGCTCAACCAGTCCCCGCCGGTCGTCAGCCCGGCCGCCCAGGCGAAGACGGGGCTGTCCACCGGACGGGACGAGCACTGGTTCTCACCGATTCCCATCAGCCAGCGTGCGTTGAAGTCGGCGAATCCCTCGTCCAGCCACGGCTCCAGCATCTGGTCATTGCCCAGCTGGGCGTAGAACCACATGTGGGCGACCTCGTGGTTGACCACGTACGCATCGGTCACCTTGGAGCGGGTGAGGTGGATCATGCGTGGAAATTCCATGCTGAAGCCGCCGACGGCGCCGACCTCGGCCATCACCAGGTCCGGCCAGGGGTAGCGCCCGTACAGCTCGCTCAGCCGCTCGAGTGCCGAGGAGGCCATGTCGGCGGTGCGCGCCCCGGACACGGTCTGGGTGTAGACGCGCAGGTCCACCAGCCCCACCCGGCGGGTGGTGAGCCGAAACGCCGGGTTCACCACGAACGAGAAGTCGCGGACGTTCGCGGTCCGGCAGCTCCAGCGGGTGCCGCGCGTCTCGGGCGCGGCGACCAGGCCCGGGCAGGCCACCGCGTCCCGCGGCAGCGGGGTGGTGGTGGTCAGGTCAAGGCTGATCAGGTCGGCGTTGAAGCTGACCTGCGGGTCACCCACGGCGTAGCCGTCGTGCTCGCGCGACAGGATCGGGAACCAGTGGCCGAAGCTGAGGACGCCGGCGTCGCGGCTCAGACGGGCGGTGAAGGCGCCGCCGCTGGACCCGACCTCCAGGCGGAAGGGCACGCGGATCGTCGCGGTCGCGTGCGGGCGGAGCGGGGCGGGGAGCTCGAGCCGCAGGTTGGTGGTGGTCGTCCAGACGGTGGTGACCGGCTCGCCGTCCACGGTGATGGCGCGGTCCATGGTCAGGTACCCGAAGGCGCGCGACAGCACCGACAGGTTCAGGTGGTCGATCGGCCGCGGCGCGCGGTTGGTGAGCAGCAGGGTCTGGATCGCGTCCAGCCGGCCGGTGGCGACGTCCAGGCTGGCGATGATGGCGTAGCGCTGGCTGACGCGGGTGGTGGTGACGGCGCCCGCGGCCGGCGGCAGGGCCAGCGTGCCGCCGACCAGGGCCAGCCAGCCCAGGGCGACGGCGAACGCAACGGCACGGGTGCGACGCGGCAGCATCCGCCCATGATGGCGAGGCTGGCACGGGATGTCATGTCGTCGACCCACCTGTAACCCGACCCCGGATGCACTTCGTCCCAATGCCGTTCACAATGGGCGGCCGCAGGATTGAGGGTGCAACGGAAGGACGCATGACGAGGTTCCGACGCGTGCTCGGATGGCGATGGCGGCTGGCGATCCTGGCGCTGGCCGTGCTGGTCGCCATGGGGGGCACCGCCGTCTGGACCAACGCCCTGGGCGCGGGAGATCGCTTCGACCGCCTGCTGTCGCGGATCGAGACCTTCATCGATCCCCCGCCGGATCGCTACACCCAGCCCACGGTGGTCGTCACGCCGCGTCCGTTGGCCACCGCCGCTCCCACCGCCACGCCGCAGCCCACCGGCTCGCAGGCGCCCAGTGCCGCGGCCACGGCGACCCCCAGCCCGGCGCCGGTCCGTGTCGCGGTGAACGTTGACCTGGTGAGCGACCCGGGTGCCGTCTTCGCCTCCCAGGTGACCGACAAGTGGTGCGCCGTGGCCGGCACCCAGATGGTCCTGGCCGTCCTGGAGCTGGGCGACACGTCTGAGGCCTTCCAGGCCGAGATCGCCGGCCGCATCCATGAGTGGGAGAGCCTGTCCGACAGCCTCAACGGGGGTTGGGGGCCGGCGGCGGTAGCCAGGGCGCTGGAGGCATACGGCGAGCCGGGGTACGAGATCCGGGCCTATGAGTCGTACACCGATGCGCTGCGCGACTCCGCCATCGCCATCTCGAC
>JBOGSY010000075.1:0-8226 GCA_050691915.1 Candidatus Limnocylindria bacterium
GTGCGGGCCGCCTCGGCGGCGGCCTCCATGTCGCCGTCCTCGAACGCCTCGCGCCCCGCCTCCAGCAGCCCGTCCGGGTCGCTGCCCAGCAGGCCGATCCACTCCAGGCCGCCCGGCTCGTCGCGGACGACGCCGGCCGCGTCGCCCAGGACCGCCAGGGTGTCCAGCTGCGCCGTCGCCTCGGAGGCGGCATCCTCCAGGGCGTCGCGCGCCTCGAACGCGTCGCGCAGGGTGTCCGGCGGCTCCAGCTCCAGGCCCGCGGCCAGCAGTGCGATCCGGTCGCGGTCGGCCAGGACGTCTTCGGCCAGGGCCAGGCCGTCCAGGGCCGGGCCGAACTCCCACGCCCCCAGGTCCTGGCGGATCACCCTGGGCAGCTCCCAGCCGGCGGCTGCCTCCAGCACCTCGTCGAGCAAAGCGCGCGCCTCCGCCCGCTCGTCCAGGAGCGGCAGCTGGTCCGGATTCGCGACCCACTCGGCCCACAGGTCGTCGTACGCCTGTCCCGTGCGCTCCTCGAGCAGGTCGAGCAGACGCTGCCAGTCCGGCTGGTTGAACGGGACCCCGACCTGCGGCTCGCCGTCGGGGCGGAGGGGCTGGTAGGGCATGTGCCCGGCGTCCGCCGCCAGCCACACCTCGCGCAGTGCGTGGAGATCGGTCCTGCCGGCGACCTCGCGAGCCAGCTCGTAGGTGGCGGCGTAGGCGAAATCCTCCACCGCCAGGTCCTCGACCCCCACGGCGCCCCAGTCGTTCAGCGGGATGCGGGCTTCCAGCAGGTCATCGGTCAGCTCGTAGACCGCCCCGCTGGCGCCGACCTGCTCGCCCGCGGTGACGGCGTAGAACTCGGCCCAGGCCTCGTTGATCCATCGGTCCCGGAAGAGCCGGCCGTTGAACCAGACATGGGCGGCCTCGTGGAGCGTCACGAAGGCGTCGGCGTCGTAGCGCACCCTTATCACCCCGGTGACCTGGTTGTAGATTCCGGCGTACTCGCCCAAGCGGCTGACGGCGGCCTCCTCCACGCTCAGGCGCCCCCGGACCGGATACGGGATGCCGATCAGCTCCTGGAGCGCCGGCAGGCCGTCGGACAGCACCTCCCCGATCCGGGCCGCCCACTGCGGGTCGTCCTCCCAGGCGCGGATCAGGATCGGGGCCGGCTTGGCGGCCAGTGTCAGCTCCAGGGTCGTGTTGGTGAAAGCCCCGGGCCGGTCGGCGGAGACGTAGGCGAAGAAGGCCAGCGGGTTGCCGGGTTCTGCGCTCAGCACCCAGCCGCCGCCGGGCGCCGCCTGGCGCTGCATGGGACCGCCCTGCACGGTTGGGCTGTAGCCCTGCGGCAGCTCGACCCGCACCCGGCCGCCCGGCTCCTCCGCGGTCCCGAATGCCCACACTGGGAAGGCGACCACTGACCGACCGATGCGCAGGTCGCGCCCTCCCGCACCGCCGGGGTCCACCAGGTCGAACTCGACGGTGTACGCGTAGCTCTGGCGGAAGAAGACGCCGCGGGCGAAGGTGACCTCGATGGCGGCGTAATCCTCGGTCGACTCCACCACGCGGGTCGCCAGCGGGGCTCCCTCCGAGCTGGCGGCCACGGCCTGCGCCTCGGGCGGCACCGCGAAAGTGATGCCGCTGAAATAGACCGCTCCCTGCGGCGTGTTCGGCGCCAAGGAGGTCGCGACGGCGTCCAGCGTCACCCGCACCCGCCCCTCAGCCGGCAGGACCCGGTAGGTCGTGTCGACCACGACGACCAGGCCGTCCTCCGCGGCGCGCGCCGGCACGGGCCCGGCCGCGAGCAGCGCCAAGGTCGCCAGGACTATGACAACCACGGGGCGACGCAGCGGTCGCGAAATGCTTGCCATCGGAGAGAGTATGCCCGGCCGTCCGGGACGGCGGGAACGGCGACGCCCGCCCCGGTGCGGAGCGGGCGTCGGGTGTCGGTGGGCGATCGGGGGGGCAGGCGTGGGCGCGCGGTCAGGCGGTCTGGCGGTACTCCTCCAGCCCGAAGGCGACCTCCAGCTGGTCTGCGGGCCGGAATCCGACCGCCGCCCGCGGCGGCTGGCCTGGCGCGAAGAAGGCCACGGTCGGGATGCTCATGATCCCGTAATGCATGGCGGTGTGCGGGTTGGCATCCACGTCGAGCTTCATCACCTCGACCGAGCCCGCGTACTTCTCGGCCAGCTTGTCGATCTCCGGTGCAACCAGCCGGCAGGGGCCGCACCAGGCGGCCCAGAAGTCGACGATCACCGGCTTCTCGCTGTTGATCACGAGCTCATCGAAGTTGGCATCGGTCGCTTCGCGTACGTTCGACATCGGTTTGGGTTGATCCTTTCTCGCGTCGACCCTAGCGGGCGACCTGCTGCAGGAGTCGGTACACCTCGAGGACCTGCGGGTCCACGAGCCGATAGAAGACGGTGCTCCCCTCGCGGCGCGTCGACACGATTCCCGCCGAGCGCAGGACCGCGAGGTGCTGGCTCATGTTGGGTACGTGGCAACCCACGTCGCGCGACAGGTCGCTGACCGAGCGCTCGCCGGTGGCGAGACGCTCCAGCACGCACAGGCGCTTGGCATCGGCCAGCGCCTTGGCGATCGCCGCGCTGCGGTCTCGCAGCAGCTCGGGGGAGAGCGTCGCTTCCATCGCGGCCATTCTGTCATTGATTGCGCAAATACGCAAGTCCCAGGGGCCCGTGCGTCCGGGTGGCGGACCTCCCGCGTTGGTCAGCTCGTACGTGGTGCCTCGAGCGTCTCGATCACCCCTGTTGCGGTGCTCACCCCGCGCGGGGTGACTTCGGTGGACCGGGCGGCGACCAAGCGCGCCGTACCCGCCCCCGCGAACAGGATGGCGAAGGCCACGTAGCCGCCAAGCAGCATCACGGCCGAGCCGGCCACCAGGCCGCCGGTGTAGGCAAGCACGTTGCGCACCACGAAGTGGCTCTGGAAGGCGATCACCGAAGGGCCGGTGGCCAGCCGGAAGAGGCGCTCGTTGGCGGACAGCTGCCCGGCGGTATCCCCGGCGGCCAGCATGACGGCCACCACCAGCAGCACGAGCGGCGCGACGGGGTTGGCGGGGTGCGCAGCCAGGCCCAGCAGCAGCGCGGCGCCCCTCAGCACGAAAGAGGCCCGCAGCAGGCGCGACGCCGACCCACGCACCAGCTGGGAGCTGACCACGAGGGCCGCCAGCACCAGGGTCGCCGAGCTGACGGCGCTGATGCCGATGGCGAAGCCGGGGCCGGTACCCAGCACGGCGATGGCGTAGATCGACAGGAAGGGGGACAGGCCGGCCGCCAGCGACGCCAGGGTGAGCACCTGCGCCAGGCGATTGAGGCGGCCGTCGTCGACTCGTTGCCAGGTCGTCTGGCGAGGGACGCGCACGCGCCCGGGATGCGGAAGCCGGCGCACGGCGATCGCAGCCACCAGGCCGGCGGTGCCCCCCGCCGCCAGCGGCACGGCGTAGGCCCACAGCCCCATCGCCCCGATGGCGCCGTCCATGGTCAGGCTCAGCGGCAGCAGCACGACCGCGCCGATGCCCAGCGCAATGCCCGCCAGGCGCGGCGCCACCAGCCGGCGCTCGGCGTCGGGCAGCACGATCTGGTACCACGACTGCAGGATCCCGGCGCCTACGGCCGCCAGCGAGCCGAGCACGCCCATGACCAGGGCCACCAGGCCGATGCCCACGCCGCTCGGCAGCACGCCGGCCGCCACCAGGCCCACGATGAGCGCCATCACCAGCCCGCGCGGCTCGCCGATGGCCGCCAGCAGCAGCACGATGCCGCGCAGGTTGCCCTCCGTTCGTTCCAGTGCGGGCGGGACGAAGCGCTGGGCCATGGTGCCCAGCACCGGCAGGACGGCCAGCAGCGTGGCGAGCGCCGGGTGAGCGCCCATGGCCAGCAGGAGCGGAATGACGATGGCCGGGCCGGAGAGGGCACCAATGAACCCCTGCGCCACCGACAGGAGGCGGAAAGGACGATAGCTCGACGCCCCGAACCGTCGCCAGTCGTCCACCGCGGCACGCGCGTGCCGCCGCGATGGAAGGGTGCGCACCAGGGATCCTCCGGCTGGGCCGCTGCGCCTCATCTGCTGCTGGCCGGCGCGGGACGGCCCCGCCGTCGCCGACGGGCACAAGCCTACGGGACGCGTGCCACCGCGCACATGGCCCGTGCGTCATGGGTCGAAATGCGACAGCCATCGCGACAGGCAAGGTGTCGCGGGCCACGCTCAGGATGCGGCCATGACTGTTCAGCTCACCTGCCCCTGGTGCGAGGACGAGGTCGCCTTCACGGTGGACGAGGCCGCGGACGAGATCGTCTGCGGCGGATGCGCCACGCGAATGTCCTTCGCCCCGGACCCGGCCACCACCTACGCCATCCTGTACGAGCAGGCGGCGGCCTGACCTCAGCCCGGGCTGCGGGCGGGCGCTTCCGCCCGCGCTTCGGCTGCCGGCGCGGTCTCCGCCTGCGTCGTCAGCTCGGCATCGAGCGGGAGGCCCAGGCCGGTCAGCAGGTGGACGACCGTGCGCCGATCACGGGTCCGCAGCCCGTCGGGCGTGCGTGCCCGGTGGCGGTCGCGCGGCATGATCACCAGCTCCACGTCGCGGTCTCCTGAACGCAACGCCGCAAGCAGCCTGGTGGAGTGACGGAGGTGCACGTTCTCGTCGATCGCCCCGTGGATGAGCAGGGCCTCCCCGACGATCTCCGCCGCCGCGTCGAGCAGCGACGCGGACCGATATGCATCGGTCTCCAGGGCCGGGTCGCCCAGGTATCGCTCGGTGTAGGTGGTGTCGTACCCGTCCCAGGCGGTCACGGGCGCCACCGCCACGCCCACCCGGAAAAGCTCCGGCTCGAGCGCCATCGCGCGCAGGGTCATGTAGCCGCCATAGCTGCCGCCGGTGATCGCCACCCGGCCGGGATCGATGATGCCGCGCTCGGCGAGCTGCCGGACTGCGGCCGCCTGGTCCGCCACCTCGGCCCGTCCCAGCGCCCCGCGCAGCGGCGCCTCGAAGGCCAGGCCTCGGAACGCGGTCCCCCGGTTGTCCACCACCAGCACTGCGGCGCCCGCGCGGGAGAGGTACTGGCGCAGGGGATGGACGGTCACGTCCCACGCGCGGCGGACCGACTGCGCGTGCGGGCCGCCATAGACCCACACCACGCACGGATAGGGAGTGGTGTCGGCGCGGGCGGGCCGGTAGAGGGCCGCCTGCAGGGGCGTCGTCCCATCCGCCGCCGTCAGCTTGAGCAGCTCCGGCGGCCTGATCCCGAGCGACCCGGCGGTCGCACCGGACGGGTGGATGCGCCGAGGTTCGCCGGCCTCGTCCCGCCGGTGGAGGTCCACCTGCGGAGCGCGATCGAGGGTCGACCAGGTGTCGACCCACCGGGAGCCGTCGTGGCTGAAGGTCACGTCGTGACAGCCCGGCTGGGCCGTGAGTGGAACCGGCCGCGAGGAGGGCCGCCGCGCATCGAGCGGGACGGCGTACAGGCGGCGCTCGGTGGCGCCGTGGCGGGTGCCCAGAAAGAGCACCTCGCCGCGCTCCTCGTCGACGTGCACCACGCGGACCACGACCCACGCTCCGGCGGTGAGCTGGCGCTCGAGCAGGCCGTCCCGGGTCCGAAGCTCCAGGTGGCGGAAGCCGGTGCGCTCGGTGCTGCGCAGGATGCGCCCGTCGCCCAGCGCCCGGGTGTCGTCGTCCAGGTTGATCCAGGGCTCGGCCCGCTCGGTCCACAGCGGCTCGGCGCCACCGGCGGCCGTGACGCGCAGCCAGTGCAGCGCGCGCTGGGCGCGTGGCAGGACCGCCGCCAGCCAGCCGCCGGCGGGCTCGGCCACCACCCGCGCCAGGTAGTCGCCGTCGGCCATCGGCAATCGCACGTCGCGGCTGGCACCGCCCGGCGTCACGACCCGCAGGCTGACCCGTGCGTTCGGCCCGCCGGCAAACGGGTAGCGATGCTCCTCCTGCGCCGGATCCGCGCCGTCCGGGTGGGCGATCACGAACGGTGGCACCGGCCGTTCATCCACGTGGGCATAGGCGATGCTCCGGCTGTTCGCGCTCCACCACAGCCCCTCGAAGCGATGCAGCTCCTCCGCCGCGACGTACTCGGCCAGGCCGTTGAAGACGCCCGGCTCGGCGTCGTCGGTCAGCCGCAGCGGGGGGCCACCGTCCAGCGCAACCACCCACAGGTCGCCGTCGCGAACGAAGGCGACGGCGCCGCCGTCCGGCGACCCGATCGCGCACGAGGCGCCCTCGACCCCCGCCAGCGGCCGCACACCGGCGCTCACCTGGTCGCCGGCGGCGACGAAGACGCGGCCGGGGATCGGAACCACCAGCGTCGGCTGCGGAGCCGCATCGGCCCAGGCGTACTCGGTGACGCCCAGCTCACTGGTGCGGGTGCGCTCGCGCCGCAGCCGCTGGTCGTGGCTGAGCGCCGCCTCGCTGGCCGTGGCCGGCGGCGGGCCGGCGATCACCCAGCGCTCCCCGGTGGCCAGGTCGTGCCACCACAGCGAGCGGACCAGCGAGCCGTCGGTGGCATGCAGGTACGTGAGCGCGCTCCCATCGGGGGAGAACGCGATGCTCCCCGGCACGGCCAGGCCGGGAAGCGGGAGCCGCGCCAGGTCGTTGAGGGCCGGCCAGCTCATCGGTCCACGCCGGCGGCGCTAGGCCTCCGTGATCTCGATCGCGTCGATCCGATCGCCCGGATTCGGGTCCCGCCCGGGATCCCGCTCGCGCAGCAAGCCCAGCACGTCCATCCCCTCCATCACCCGACCGAAGACCGAGTGCTTGCCGTCCAGGTGGGGGGTCGGCCCGAAGGTGATGAAGAACTGGCTGCCGTTCGTGTTCGGCCCGGCGTTGGCCATGGAGAGCACGCCCGCGCCGTCGTGGTGCAGCTCCGGGCTGAACTCGTCGCGGAAGCTGTAGCCCGGCCCGCCGCGGCCGCTGCCGGTGGGATCGCCACCCTGGGCCATGAAGCCCGGAATCACGCGGTGGAAGGTCGTGCGGTCGTAGAAGCCGGCGCGGGCCAGGTTGACGAAGTTCTCCACCGTCAGCGGTGCCTGGGCGGCGTGCAGCTGGCAGACGATCTCGCCGCGTTCGGTCTTGAGCCGCGCGGCGTACGACTTCGAGAGGTCCAATGTTCCGGTGGGCGGCATCGGTCGATCAGCCATGGGGTCTCCCGGGTGCGGATATGGGAGGACCGATGCTACCGGCTGAGCAGGGATCGCGCCCGTTCCCGCGACAGGTTCCAGGCCTGCCAGGCCCGTCCCTCCTCGTCGTGCTGCAGGTCCATGCGCCGCGCCTCGAGCACGAGCCGGGCCTCGTCGACGAGGGCCGCCGGCAGGCGGGAGGGGAGCGCCTCCGCGATCACCGCCAGCGCGTCATCACCCAGCGACGAGAGGTAGCGGATGTCGAGCCCGCTCGAGCCTCCGGCCGGGACCCGTCCGGGCTCCGCGGCGCGCGCCAGGTTCTGCTCCGCGATGAAGCGCACCGGCCCGATGACGTTGAATGCCAGCCCGAAGGCGACCGACAGGCCCAGCATCAGGTGGAGCAGCCAGCGCGAGCGGTCCGTCACCAGCGCAGCCACCGCCGCCACCGCGCCCAGGCCCAGCCAGGCGATGGCCGCCAGCACGTAGAAGCGCAGCTCCGTCCAGCCGTAGGCATCCTGGTACAGGCGCAGCCGCAGGAACGCCGAGGCCAGGACGACCAGGGTCATCAGCACCAGGCCGATGGCCGCGAGCAGGTAGGCCCGCGACCGGCGCGCCACGAAGGCCTCCACGGCCAGCACCAGCCCGCCGACCGCGAGGGCGACGGCCAACAGCTCGAAGAAGCCGCGGCGAGCGTACTCCGCGTAGGTCAGGCCGGTCGCGTCCAGCGTGTCGCGCCCACCGAACAGGTAGGCGGCCTGGAGGACCACGAACCCGGCAAACAGCAGGTCGACCAGGACGAGGACCGTGATCGCCTCGATGCTTCCCAACCGCGGCCGGCGCGACCAGGCCGCGTCCAGCCGGGCCTGGGTCGGGCTCTCCTCGCCGCGGACCACGAAGACCAGCAGGCCAACCGCCACCCAGCCGGCCACCACTGCCATCAGGCTGCGGCCCGGCAGCGATCCCAGGTCCAGCTCCCGATCCAGCAGGTCGCCGGCGAGCTCGGCGAAGACGGCGTCCGCCGACGCGAAGAGGGCCGCGAAGACGACCAGCAGGGGGAAGGCGATCAGGAGTCCGCGGATGACCGGCGCTGCGGGCCCCAGCCCGCCGCCGATC
>JBOGSY010000076.1:0-8188 GCA_050691915.1 Candidatus Limnocylindria bacterium
ATGCAGTGGAGCAGCGGGCGCGGCACGTCGCCCTGGCGGCGACCGGCACCGATGCCGACGTCGCGGCCATCCTGGACGATGCGGCTCGCTCGGCCCGGGCCCGCGGAGCGCCGGAGACCGCCGCAGAGCTGGTGGCCCACGCACGCCGCCTGACCCTGACCGACGATCACGCCGGTCGCGCCCGCCGCATGATCGACGAGGCCGAGTACCTCTTCGTGGCGGCCGATGACATCGGCGCGCGGCGTCTCGCGGACCAGGTGCTGGCGGAGGGGGTGCGCGGCGCCGTGCGCGTGCGTGCCCTCCACCTGCTCGCCCTGACCACGCTCGACCCGCACGTCGCGGTCCAGAGTCTCGAGGCCGCCGTGACCGAGCCGCATGACGACCCCGTCGTGCGTGCTCGCGCGCTCGCTCAGCTGGCCTGGCAGCGCGGGGCCTGGCTGGGCGACGTGCAGCCGGCCATTGGCGAGGCGCTCGAGTCCGTCGCGCAGGCCGAGATGCTCGACGACCCGCCGACGCTGGTGAATGCGCTGACCACGGCCGGCCTCATCCTCTCGCTCAGCGACCAGCCCGGCGCCGCGGAGTACTTCGAGCGCGGGATCCAGATCACGGAACGGAGGGCCAGCGCAGCCGGCGATCGGCTGCCGCAGGTGGCGTTCGCCGCGGAGCGCTGGTGGCGCGGAGAATTCGACAGGGCGGAGGCCCTGCTGGCCGACGCGCGACGCATCTCCCAGGAGCACGCCGACGAGGGGGTCCTCATGCGCCTCGACCAGTTCGAAGCGGACCTGGCGATGCGCCGCGGACGCTGGGACGACGCCGAACGCCTGCTCGAGGAGGTCCTCCTGGATGCCGTCGGCTACTGGCGCATCCGGACGCTGGTGCTGCGCGCCATCCTGCGCGCGCACAAAGGTGATGCCCGTGCCATCCAGGACGCGGACGAGATACGGGCCTCGCCGCTGGCGGCGACCGATCCGCTGATGTCGGCGGCAGCCGACTTCGCGGCGGGACTCATCGACCGTGCCGCCGGACGCATCGGTGAGGCTGCCGACCGGGTCGCGCGCCTGGTCGAGACGAATGCCCTGGCGGGGTCCCGCTCAGCGGAGTTCGCGGTGACCATCCCCGTGGTGGTGGCGATCCTGGTGGAGGCGGGGAGGCTGGATGAGGCGCAGACGCTCGGACAGCAGCTCGCCGGGCGGACGAACCAGCTCGCGCCGTGGAGCGAAGCCGCCGCGGCCCTCTGCCTGGGGCTGGTGGCGCACGCGGCCGGACGCCTGGAGGAGGCGCAGGCGCAGCTGGCCCAGGCACAGGCTGAATTCACCCGGCTTGGCGCACCGTGGGAGCTGGCGCAGACGCTGCTCGCCCACGGCAGCCTGCTGCGCCGGCTGGGCCAGCGGCGGAATGCCGGCGACCTGCTCGATCGGGCCATCGCCATCTTCGACCGGCTGGGTGCCGCACCGTACGCCGCCCGGGCACGCGAGGAGCTGCGCCGGGCACGCCCAAGGCAACGCCACGACGATTCCCTCACGGCCGCCGAGACACGGGTGGCGGGCCTCGTCGCGCAGGGCATGACCAACCGGGAGATCGCCACGCAGCAGTTCACGAGCGTCGCCACCGTGGAAGCCCACCTCACCCGGATCTACTCCAAGCTGGGCATCCGTTCAAGGACCGATCTCACCCGGCGCGTGAGCGACGGGTCGCTCAGCCTCGACGGCGACGGGTAGCGACAGCCGAGCGGCCGCCCGTGCCTCGTTGAAGCCGAGCGCCAGGGCCGGGACCACGCGCTCGATGCGCAGGCCGGCGCGACGGCCGGCCTCGATCACGCTGCCGGCGTCCGGAGCGGCGAAGACATGGAAGGCGAGCTCGTCATCGGGCACAAAGAGCGCCCCCAGGTACGTGATCTCGACCCCGGCTGCGCGCAGCTCGGCACATGCCTCCCCCACCGCGGCCGCGGTCAAAGCATCCTCGGATGCCGGCGCGAAGCACTCGACCAGGAACGCTGGCCTTCGGTTGACGCTCGATTGCTCCATGCCGACGAGCCTGGCGTCCGGGACGATCGCCCGGCATCCGGGGAAGCCCCACAACTTCGCAGGCCAGCTACTTCGACTTGATGCTGACCTCGTCGGACGGCGGGCTGGGCCCGTACGCATTCCAGGCGGTGACGTGGTACGTGTACGTCGTGCGCCGCGCCACCGCTTCGTCCAGGAAGGTGGTCGTCGTGCCGTCGGACGTGGAGCCGATGAAGGTGAACCCGGCCTCGCCCGGGCCACGGCGGTAGACGAAGTAGGTGGCGATGGGGCTGCCGCCGTCGCTGGCCGGCGCCGACCAGCTGAGCTGGACGGCGAACGAGGCCTTGGCCTTGGCGGCGGTGAGCGCCTGCGGCGCGTCCGGGGCGGTGGCATCCGGCGTCGGCACCACCGTCACCGCGTTCGAGTACGCGCCCTCCCCGGCCGCGTTGAGGGCGGTGACCCGGTAGGTGTACGAGGTGCCGTTGGTGAGGCCGAAGTCGACCCAGAACGTCTCGCCCGCCGAGGTGGTGGCGCGCAGCGTTTCGGTTCCGGCACCCACCCGGCGGTAGACCCGGTAGCCGGTCACCGGGCTGCCGCCGTCGTCCCCCGGCTCCGTCCAGCTCAGCGCGGCCGCGCCGTCGGCCGGGGCGCCGAGCAGGGTGGGCGCCGATGGCGGCTCGATCAACGCGGCGCTCAGCTCGTTCGAGCGCGGACCGCTGTCGATCGCATTGACGGCCGCGACCTGGTACCAGTAGGTGATCCCCGCCTCCACGGAGCTGTCCACGTAGCTGGACTGCACGCCGACGGCGGTCAGCAGCTCCTCGTCGCCGGCGGCCTCGCCGCGCCAGACCTGGTAGCCGGTGATGGGGCTGCCGCCGTCGCTGGACGGGGCGCTCCATGACAGGCTCACGCTGCTGGTGCCGCCGGTCGCGCTGTTCAGCACCGGAGCGCCGGGCGGGGTGGGATCACCGGGCGGCGGCGGGGGCGGCGGGACGGTGGCCACGTCCTGGGCGGCGCGCACAGCATTGGCCAGGGGCTCCGGGATGCCGTCGGGGTCGTCCGGCCAGGTCCCCTGCCCGGCGCAGCCCGGCGTGCCGTCCGCGCCCGCCACCTGCCCGTTGGGGCACTCCCCCGTCCGGCGCAGCACGTCCAGCGCCTCGGCCGGCGTCAGGGTCGCGTCCGCCGCGGCCATGAGGGCCGCCACGCCGGCCACGTGCGGGGTCGCCATGCTGGTGCCGCTCGAGGTCTTGTAGCCACCGCCCGTCCAGGTCGAGTAGACCATCACGCCCGGGGCCATCACGTCGACCGACGACCCGTAGTTGCTGAAGAAGGCCAGGGTGTCGTCGCATTCCGTCCAGAACAGCTCGGGAACGAAGCCGCAGCCGGCCGCGCCGCCGCGGTCCCCGTCGAAGTCGGCCAGGGCGGAGACGCTGATCACCTCCGGGAAGGCCGCCGGCACGAACGACCCGGCGTTGACCGCCGAGTTCCCGGCTCCCGCCACCAGCACGATGTTGGCGGCGTGCGCGGCGCAGATGGCGCGATGCAGGGCATCGGTCAGGCAGTCGCCCCAAGCCCGTTGCTCGCCCCAGCTCATGTTGGCGACGTCGACGTCGTTGGAGGGATCCGCGTCCGCGTTCAGCCCCACGATGTGGTCGAGGCCGCACAGCACGATCGACTCGGCCGAGTTGCCGGCGTCGTCGAAGACCTTTACCGCCACCAGCCGGGCCTCCGGCGCCACGCCCACCACGCCCGTCCCGTTCAGGGGCGCGGCGGCGGTCCCGGCCACGTGCGTGCCGTGGCCGTAGCCGTCATTGGGTGAGAGCCCGGGGTTCACGCAGTTGCTGCCCAGCGCGCCGTCGATGCTGGCGACCAGGTCTGGATGGTCCAGGTCGATCCCGGTGTCCAGCACCGCGATCCGCGCGCCGTTGCCCCGGAAGCCGGCCTGGAAGGCGCCCGAGCCGGACCGGTAGGCATCGACCCGCTTCACCCCGAACGGCAGCGTCTCGGTCAGATGGACCGCGCCGTCCGCCTGGACCGATGCGACCCTCGGGCTGCGCCGCAGCGCCTCCGCCGCCGCGGCCGATCCCTTGAGCTGGAACCCGCTGAGCGCGTGGCGGTAGACGTGACCCAGGCGGCCGCCCGCCGCGCGGGCAAGGCCTGGCGCCTCGAGCGCGGCGTCGGCGCCGGCCACCAGGCTGACGATCCAGGAGTCGCGCGCCAGCGCATCGGTCCCGGGCTGCTCGAGAGCGGGTGGGGGCTGGGCGACCGCCGCGCTGGGGGCCACCAGCCCGGCCAGCAGGAAGAGGACCGCCAGGAACGCGCTGGGACGGGAGCCACGGATTGGGCGATGCATGGCAGGACCTCCGCGCCGCCGATTGTGCTACGCCGCGGCCGTTCTGGGAAGGGCCCGGTAGCCAACCGGACCCTACCAGAGCACGACAGCGGTGCCCGCGCGCGCCGCAGCCGCCGGGCTCAGCTCGCGTCTGCCTCTCCAGCCGAGGAGACGGAGAGGACCACGACATCGGTCGCATCCGACCTTCCCTTCAGGTCCAGCCGGCGCGGCTCCAGGTCGCCGCCGGCCAGTCCGGCAGCCCGGGCGGCTGCCCGGGTGACCAGGATCTCGCCGCGGGCGGCGGCCGACGCCAGGCGGGCCGTGACGTTCACCGCGTCGCCCAGGGCCGTGAACTCGACATGCTCGGCGGTCCCCACCGTGCCGACGTATGCGGTGCCGGTGTTCACCCCGATCCCGATGGGGATCCAGGGAGCATCGGCCTGGTGGCCGGTGGCGCGCATGAGGGCCAGGGCGGCGTCGACGGCCTGGCGGGCGTGCCCCGCCTCGGTCAGCGCCGGGACGAAGATGCCGATCACCTCGTCACCCACGAACTTGTCCACGATCGCGTCGTGTGCCACCAGGACCTCGACCGCGGTCTCGTAGAACCGATCCAACAGCCTGCGGTACTCGCCCGGCCGGATGCCCTCCGCCAGCTGGGTGGAGCCACGGACATCGGCGAACAGGAGGGTGCACTCGATCTCCGCGCCGGCCCGGTGCCGGTACAGGTCCTTGAAGCAGAAGCGGCAGTAGCGGGGATTCGCGGGCCATGGGCCCTTGCCCAGCAGGCGCAGGAATCTGCCGCCCGGACCGCGAAACGGTGAGTTGCACAGCTTGCAGCGCGGCGAGCTGGGAAGTGCTCGCCAGAAGCGCCGCAGGCGCCGCTGCCTGGCTCCGACGCTCAGGTCATCGGCGGCGGATTGGCCAGGCTCCTCGCCGGGCGGCTCTGCTGCCATCGAGCCATTGTCCCGCCGGCATCAAGCGCCGGCGGAATTTCCGGGCTAGTTGGCGAGGCGACGGAACGCCCAGAGGGTGGCCACCTGCAGCACGATGCCAATCACCCCGATCGAGACGACCGCGCGACCAATGGCCGCCCAGTCGTAGCCGGTGGTCATCAGCGCCCGGATCGCCTCGATCATGAAGGTGACCGGGTTCCAGTCGTTCACCACCCGCATCCAGTCGGGCATCAGCTCGGCCGGGACGAAGGCGGTGGACATGAAGACCACCGGGAAGAGCAGCAGCGAGAAGGTGCTGGTCGCCTGCTCGCTGCGGGTCAGGAGCGCCGGCACGAAGCTGATCCCGGCCAGCCCCAGCCCGAACAGCCCGGTCAGGGCCACGATCAGGACGAAGCCCGGGATCCCGGTCACGATGGAGGCTCCCAGCAGCAGGCTCAGCCCCAGCAGGATGGCGGCCATGGCCGCCGCCTGGAAGAAGAGCGGCACCATCTCCGCGGCCAGGATCGACCAGCGCTGGATGGGCAGCGCCCGCAGCTTGTCGATGTAGCCGGTGCGCGACTCGACCAGCAGCCCGAAGCCGGACCAGGCCACGGCCATGAAGCCGGCGAAGACCACCTGCCCGGGGGCCAGGTAGGCCAGGTAGCTCGACTGCCCCCCGAAGCCCGGCAGCTGGATGATGTCCTGGTATAGCTGGCTGAAGATGAGCAGCTGGATGAGCGGGAAGAAGATGATGCTGATGTAGTTGGCCGGCACCCGGATGAAGCGGCGGGTGGTCCGCAGGCCCAGGTGGTAGGTCTCGTAGGCGAGCGCGGTCATCGGTCCTGTCTCCTTCCCCCTACCAGCCCAGCACGATGTACTGGTCGGCCGCCTCGGTCCGGATGTGGCGGCCGGTGTACTTCATGAAGACGTCGTCGAGGCTCGGCTGGCTCATCTGGAGGCCGACGATCTGGACCCCGTTGCCCTCCAGCCTGCGCAGCAGGGCCGGGATGGCCTCGTTGGCGTTCGGCACCTGCAGGCTGACGCCGGCCGGGTGGGCGGCCACCGCATCGGCCTCGACCAGGCCCTCCAGCCGCTGGCGGATCTGCCCCAGGTGGCCGTCCGTCGCCTCGCCCTCCGCTCCCTCCAGCTGGAGCACGACCGTGTCGGCGCCGATGCTTCGCTTCAGGGTGGCCGGCGCGCCCTCGACCTCGATCTTGCCGTTGTCGATGATCGCCAGCCGCGTGCAGAGCCGGTCCGCCTCTTCCATGTAGTGGGTCGTCAGCAGCATGGTGGTGCCCGTCCGGCTGATGCGCTCGAGCTCCTCCCACAGCGCGGTACGGCTCTGCGGGTCCAGCCCCTCCGTCGGCTCGTCCAGGATCAGCAGCTGCGGCCGGTGCACGAGGGCCGAGGCCAGGTCCAGCCGCCGCTTCATCCCGCCGGAGTACTGCCCGGTCAGCTTCTTGGCGACGGCCGTCAGCCCCATCAGCTCCAGGAGCTCATCGGTCCGGCTCTTGATCTCGGCCGCCGGCATGCGATGCATGCGGCCGGCCAGCTCCAGGGTCTCGCGCCCGGTGCTGAACGCGTCCAGGGTCGCGGTCTGCATGGCCAGCCCCAGCCGCCGGCGGACCTCCTCCGGCTGCTCCGCCACGTCCAGGCCGGCGACCCTGGCCGTGCCGGCCGTCGCGCGCAGCAGGGTGGCCAGGATGCGGATGGTCGTCGTCTTGCCCGCACCGTTGGGTCCCAGGAAGCCGAAGAGCTCGCCCGGGGCGACCTCGAAGCTGATGCCGTCCACGGCGCGCGTTGCCTTGTCGCCGCTGCCGTAGATCTTGACGAGGTCGCGGACCTCGATGACCGGTTGCTGTTCCACTTGTCGCCCTCGTGTGTCACCCGGCGCCCATGGTGTGCGCCGTGCTCAGGATAGACCGATGCCGCCGCGCGGATTCATCGGTCGACAGGCAAGCCTGTCCCGCCCCGGGGGTGACCAATGGCCCCCGCGGACACGTGTCCGTGGCCTGCCGCATCGGTCCGTCTGTCACGTGCGTCCCATCCCCCGGACGACCGACAGTGCTGGCGGAATCATTTTGGTGAGCAACGGAAAGGCAGGAAACCCTGTGACCAGTCGATTGAAGGGCCTGGGCATTGTGCTGGTGGTCATCGGCGTCGCATTCGTGGCGGCCGGTGCCCTCGCCTTCGTCAAGACCCAGGAGGGCTACAAGTCCCTCAACGCGTTCAGCGCGGGCCAGAATGTCCAGCTCGCCTACAACCAGGACGGCCAGCTGGTCGACCGCGGCGAGGTCGCCGGCGCGGAGGCCATCATGGCCCTGCTGACCGATCAGTGGGGCTACCCGGTGGTCGCCGCCGAGCTCGACCCCAATGACCCGATCGTCAACACCGCCAGCGAGTACATGTTCCAGATGGCCACGATCGCCTACCACACCCTGAACGGCACCCAGAGCGTGGTCCTGGCCGAGGACGCGGAGTACAACGGCGAAGTCTTCCCCGCCGGCACCTACCAGTTCGCGGTCGACGGGCGCTACTGGGCCGATTTCGACCGGGCGCACCCGATCGAGGGCCTGGCCCGGGCGCAGGCCTGGACCGGAACCGCGCACGCGCTGATCGCCGAGCTGGGCGTGGGCACCGCCACCGCCTCGGCCCTGCAGATTGGCCTGGCACTGGCCGGCCTCTTCGCCGGGCTGGGCGCCACCCTGATGCTGACCGGCACGGGCCTGGTGTGGGCCACCCGCGCGGAGACCGTCCCCGTCCCGGTCCTGCGACCGGCGGTCATGCCGGCCTAGCGACCACGAGCGCTCCTCGACCACGAGGGGCGCTCGTCATTCCGCTCGTCACGGGAGGCTAGGTCGATGCGGCCGCGCGTCGGCGTCGCCAGATGATGGCCCCGGCCCCCGCGCCCAGTACGGCCA
>JBOGSY010000077.1:0-8163 GCA_050691915.1 Candidatus Limnocylindria bacterium
GCCTGCCCCATCGGGCTGGCCGTGGAGCTGCCCGGAGCGACGGCCGGCTAGGCCGATCCGCGACAGCCCCTACGCCGCCGCTCGGCGCTCGGGCGCGGGTTCGGCCTCCCGAGACGCGCGCCTGGCGACCTGGTCCACGACCCGGCGCGCGTCGGCTCCGGCACCGACCACCAGCATGGAGGTGAAGCTGGACAGGAACGGGATTCCCAGGACGTAGAGCCCGGGGGCCGCCCGGACCGCCCCACGCTCCTGGTCCGGCCAGCCGTCCTCCCCGGCGATCGCCGGCTCGATCCACCCGTAATCGGGCCGGAAGCCGGTGCACCACACCACGTTGGCGACGTCGATCACCTGCCCGTCGGCCAGCATCGGCCGTCCGTCGCGGACGCCGACCGTCCGGGACTCGTGCCACTCGACGCCCGCGCGCAGCAGGTCGTCGCGGCGCCACCGCAGCAGGGGGCCGCCGCCGGCGCGAACCCTTGGTGCCATCTTGCGTCCGATGGGCGTGCGCACGTTGAGGAGGTGCGTGGCCACGAGCCTCAGCACCGGCCATGCCATCCGCCCTCGCCGGCTGTCGACCGAGAAGGGCAGCTGCCCGTGGCTCCTGCCCGACAGGATCGTCCGCCGCCCGGCCGCCAGCTCGTAGGCCAGGTCCGCCCCGGAGTGGCTGACGCCCACGACCAGGACGGGTCCGTCGGCAAGCTGTGACGGGTTGCGGTAGTCGGCGGAATGCAGCTGCCGGATGGAGGGATCCAGCTCCGCCGCGAAAGATGGCAGGTGCGGACGCTGGAAGGGACCCGTGGCCAGGATGACCTGGTCGGCCGCCAGCCGACGCGCTCCGGCGCTGAGGACGAAGCCACCCTCTCCGCCCGCGGACCGCAGGTGGTCGACGGCGACGCCGGTCTGCACCGGGAGCTTCATCCGGCTCGCGTACGTCTCCAGGTAGTCGGCCATCTGGCGGCCGGTTGGGAAGGCGTTCCGCGGCACGGGGAATGGCAGACCCGGCAGGGCGTCGTACTTGGCCGGGGAGTAGAGCAGCAGCGAGTCGTAGCGCGTCCTCCAGACGTCGCCCACCCGCGGGTGGGCCTCCAGGATCACGAACTCCAGGCCGCGCCGGGCGAGGTGGTAGCCGGCGGCCAGGCCGGCCTGTCCGGCGCCGATGACCACCACCTGGCGCCGCTCGGGAATTGATCGGTCGTTGCGATCGGGATGTGTCATGGCCGCACCATGCGGCAGGCCCTCGCCGCTCGCATAGTTCGAATCGAGAACCATCACCGGCCTTGTGGTGGGTGGGAGAATCGGTCCATGGGATCAAGCGCCAAGACGGATTACTGTGCCTTCACCAAGGCGGTCGAGCACCTGGGCGACCGATGGAGCCTGCTGATCGTGCGCGAGCTGGCGATGTTCGGGCCCCAGGGCTTCAACACCCTGGCGGTGGGGCTGCCGGGCCACGTTTCGCGCTCGGTGCTGGCCGCCAAGCTGCGCAAGCTGGAGGAGATCGGGCTGGTGGCGCGTGACCCGGCGGTCGCGAAGAGGTCCGCGCCGTACTGCCTCACGCCCGCCGGCGAGCAGCTGACGCCCGTCATCAAGTCCCTGTGGCAGTGGGCCGAGCACTGGGTCCCGGAGGACCCGGCCCTGGCCCAGCGCGATCCCACCATCATCCTGTGGTGGCTGAGGCACCGACTGAACCCGCGCTCGGCACCGGAGCAGCAGGTGGCGCTCGAGATCGCCATGCGCGGCAACGACGCGGACCGCTGCTGGCTGCTGATCGCGCGCGGCGCGGAGCCGACGATCTGCCTGGAGGACCCCCTGATCGGGCATGAGCGCTATGTCTACGTGGAGGCCGATGCCGCCGACCTCAACCCGATCGCGCGGGGCCTCCGCCCGTGGAGCGACGCCATCGCCGATGGATCCGTGCACGTCTACGGGCAGCCGGACCTCGTCGGCCACCTGCCGGGTTGGTTCCTGCCGGCCGGCGCCGCCGACCCCGAGCAGCGAGCCGCGAAGGCGCCTCCGCGGGAGATCCTCGCCATCGGTTCCCGGCGACCGGGAGCCGATCTTCAGGTGCGCAGCGCCTGAACCGCGGCAGATCTTGACAAACCGATGACCATCCGGCGCGTCACTACGTTCCGGGAGCGGCTCGTCTACGTATGTGGCGCACTCGTTGCTGCAACGGTGGGATTCGCATCTGTCTCGGCGCTGGCGGCCTCCGCCGCGCCCCGCCCCGAGCTCTGCATGCGGGGACAGGCAGGTGCTCCTGTCGTTGCCGAGTTCCAGATTCCCGACGGCAGGTCGCTCCGACACCACATTCCCTTGCTCGGCGTAGCCCCGGAGCTTGACGCCATGGCCGGGCCTCTCACCGTCGTCGTGTTCGAGGGCGAGCACAAGGCGGTCCCGGCCTACACCGGCTGCAACCGGTGGGAGCCGATAGCCCACCGACTGTCTTTGCTGACGTGGTCTGCCTTGTGACGGCCGGGGGCGAGGAGTCGTACTACTACGACGTTGACCTGTCGGTGCTGAAGCCGTAGGCCGAGTCACAGGTCGCCCTGGCCGCACGCCCGGTGCCTCGGAGCACCGCGAACCTTCCGAGACCGTTGCCCTACTAGGATCCGTCGTTCAGACTGGCGGCCGCTGCCCGCGGCCCGTCTTCACCCACCCGAAGGAGGGGGGATTCCGGGCGTGCTGCCGCCGATCTCCGCCGAGCGGGATCCCGGGGGTGAGGGGCACGGCGTGGGGGTCCGCGACTCCGACTGAGATCCGGCCGGGCTCACGATGCATGACCGCCGGGCAGCCGCCCGGCGGTCATCGGTTTCTGGGTCAGCCGGCGGCCTCACACCTGGCCATCAATGCACCGATGAGTTTGCGCGGCCATCATGGTCAGACCTGGCAGAAATCGCGTGACCCAGGAGGAGAACCCCCCGTGACCTCGTCGCTTGCCACCAGCGCCTCCATCGCCCGGCTGCAGGCCGGGATCTCCGGCCGGCTGATCGGGCCGGACGACGCCGACTACGACCAGGTCCGCACGGTGGTGTCGGGCGAGATCGACCTCCGCCCGGCGGCCATCGTGCGGGTGGCCGATGCCGACGACGTGGGGCGGGTCATCGGGTTCGCGCGCGAGACCGGCCTGGAGCTGGCAGTCCGCAGCGGTGGCCACAGCGGCGCCGGGCACGGCAGCACCGAGGGCGGGATCGTCATCGACCTGCGCGACATGCGCGGCCTGGAGATCGATCCTGATGCGGGCACCGCCTGGGCGGAGACGGGGCTCACCGCCGGCGAGCTGACCACGGCCGCGGCCGCCCACGAGCTGGCCGTGGGATTCGGGGATACCGGCTCGGTGGGCATCGGCGGCATCACCCTGGGCGGCGGGGTCGGCTACCTGGTGCGCAGGCACGGCCTGACCATCGACTCCCTGCTGGCGGCCGAGGTCGTGACCGCCGACGGCAGGCTGCTCCACACCGACGCCCGCACGGAGCCGGACCTCTTCTGGGCGATCCGGGGCGGCGGCGGCAACTTCGGGGTCGCGACCCGCTTCCGGTTCCGGCTCCACCGCCTGCCCGGCATCGTGGGCGGCATCCTGGTGCTGCCGGCGACGGCGGAGGTGGTGGCCGGCTTCATCGCCGCCGCGGAGGCCGCGCCGGAGGAGCTGTCGACCATCGCCAACGTGATGAACTGCCCGCCCCTGCCGTTCGTGGCAGAGGAGCACCACGGCCGCCTGGTGGTGCTCGGCATGCTGGCCTATGCCGGCGAGGCGGACCCCGGCGCACGCGCGATCGCGCCGTTCCGGGCCCTCGCCACGCCGCTGGCCGACATGGTCCGGCCCATGCCCTACCCGGAGATGTTCCCGCCGGAGGACGAGTCGTACCGCCCGACCGCGGTCGCCGAGACGATGTTCATCGACGCCGTCGACCGCGACGTTGCCGGCCTGATCGTGGATCGCCTGGAGGCATCGGACGCCTCCATGCGCGTGGCCCAGCTGCGGGTGCTGGGCGGTGCGATGGCGCGCGTGCCCGCGGACGCCACCGCCTTCGCGCATCGGGCCAGCCGGATCATGGTCAACCTGGCGGCCTTCTACCAGGGGCCGGACGACCGTGCCGGGCGACGGGAGTGGGTGCGGGACTTCGCTGCCGCCCTGCGCCAGTCGGACGGCGGCGCGTACGTGAACTTCCTGGGGGACGAGGGGCAGGCGCGCGTCCGGGACGCCTATCCGGCGCCGACATGGCAGCGGCTGGCGGCGATCAAGGCCCGCTACGACCCGGCGAACCTGTTCCACCGCAACCACACCATCCCCCCTGCCAGCAGCTAGCCGCGGGCGGCGCTACGATGGCGGCGCATGACTGAGCTGACCACCGAGCGCCCGGCCGCCGGGGCCGCTGCGGCAGAGCCGGCGTCGCAGCTGGAGCAGTACCGGGCCGAGCTCACCGGCTACTGCTACCGGATGCTCGGGGCCGCGTTCGAGGCGGAGGACGCGGTCCAGGAGACGCTCCTGCGCGCCTGGCGCACCTTCGAGACCTTCGAGGGCCGCGCCTCGCTCCGGTCGTGGCTGTACCGCATCGCGACCAACGTGTGCCTGAGCATGATGAGCGCCCGCCAGCGCCGGGCACGCCCTATGGACCTGGGCCCGGCCTCGTCGGCCGCCACGCCGCTCGGCCCCGCCATGCCGGAGGCCACCTGGATCGAGCCGATCCCGGACGACCGCGCCCTGCCGGCCGGCGGCGACCCGGCGGAGGTGGCCGTCGCCCGGGAGTCGATCCGGCTCGCCTTCGTGGCCGCCCTGCAGCATCTTCCGCCGCGCCAGCGGGCGGTCCTGATCCTGCGCGAGGTGCTGCGCTGGAGGGCGGACGAGGTGGCGGAGCTGCTGGGCACCACGGTCGCATCGGTCAACAGCGCCCTCCAACGCGCGCGGGCCACGCTGGCGTCCCGCCGTGTCTCGAGCGCGGACCCGGGTGCACCCATGGACGATGCGCAGCGCGAGCTGCTGGCGCGCTACGTGGACGCCTTCGAGCGCTACGACATGGACTCGCTGACCGCTCTGCTCCACGAGGACGCGACCTGGAACATGCCGCCCTACGAGCTCTGGCTGCAGACCCACGCCGACGTGCGCGCCTGGTGCCTGGGCCCCGGCATCGGCTGCCGCGGCTCGCGCCTGGTCCCGACCGTGGCCAACGGCTCCCCGGCCTTCGGCCAGTACAAGCCTGACCCGGCGGGCGGCCTGTCGGCATGGTCCCTCCAAGTCCTGGAGCTCTCAGGCGACCGGATCAGCGGCATCACCTTCTTCCTGGACACCGCCCGCTACTTCCCCGCCTTCGGCCTGCCGCTGCGCCTGGACCGATAGCCGCGCCGGCCCGCGGATCAGACGGCCCAGTCCCACCAGGCCGATCAGCTCGCACAGCTGCGGGGAGGCCCGGCGCAGGCGGAGACGGCACCCCAGCCGGCTCGCGGTGAGGTCCAGCCGGGCGAGCGCATCGACGAGGCGGAGGTCGGGGCGCGTCACCCCGGCCACGTCGCAGCTGACCTCGTCCGCTCCGCCGCCCCGCAGCACCCGCTGCAGGCGAGCGCACAGCGCGGCCAGCTCCCGCCCATCCGGCACGCCGTCGATGACCACGTCGATCGTCTGCGGGCGATTGGAAGCGCGGTGGACGGCCGCGTGGGTCGAGTCTGCTGCGGACAGCCGCCTGGCCTCCCTTCCGGGTCTCGGCCTTCTTGACCCGTCGGGCGGCGCAAACTCATCGGCTCTTACCGGGCGGCGGCCCTGATCATTGCCAGCGCCTCGGCGAACGGCAGCCGGTCGAGGACGGCGGCGTGGATCAGCGGCCCGGACCAGACCGACAGCCCGTCCGCCGCCGACGGACGGCGGATCGTCGGCGCGTGCCGCTGCGGGCGCAGCACGCTCTTGGGGGCGGCGTAGTAGTCGCGGATGTGGTCGCGGTCGAGCTGGTGCAGCGCGGTCGGGCCGTCCGGCGTGTCCACGTTCATGCAGGTGGCGGCTGCGGGACCACGGCTCTGCGGGGGGTTGCCCCAGTGGCGCAGGCCCAGGGTGTGCCCCAGCTCATGGCAGGCGATGTGGTCCGTGCTCTGGTCGTCCGCGAAGAAAGCCACGTAGCGCGGGTTGAGGTTGAAGTGGATCTCCTGGCGCTGGCACCAGCGATCGCCCTGGGGGTTGAGGCCCTGCGGCGCGTCGCTCGGGCAGTAGACCCAGCCGGCGGCCCCGTTCTCGCCGTAGTCGGCGGCGTAGGCGACGACATCCGTGACGCGGGTGATGGCGGGCTGCTCGACCATGGTCAGGTAGGTCGGGTCGTAGTCCTCGGCCATGCTGTCGCGCAGGGATTGGGCGAGCCCGGCCCCAAGGCTGGCGTCCAGGTGCACGAAATGCCACGGGTCGTTGCCCACGCTGGTGCAGCGCGGGGGGTTGACCGGCCGGTCGCAGGTCAGCAGCGACCCGATCGATCGGCCACCGTGATCGGCCAGGGCGGGCACGGGCTGCTGGCCGAGCAGCAGGATGGCCAGGACCACCGGGGCCAGCCCGCGCCGGCGCGTCAGGCGGCGAACGCTGGGCCGGCCGCTGGGGTCTCGAGCGGCAACCATGCCGCAGAGTATGCCGCGTCAGCGGGTCAGGGTGACCTTGCGCAGCCCGCGTGGAGCCTCGAAGTCCAGGCCCTTGGCCATCGCCAGGTGGTAGCAGAAGAGCTGGATCGGCACGATCGCCACCAGCGGCGAAAGCCACTCGGGCAGCCGGTCGGGGAAGCGCAGCTGGTCGCCGCCTCGGGTGCGGCGGCCCGGCGTCACGAGCAGCGTGCGCGCCGCCCGCTCCGCCCGCAGCCGATCGAGCACCTCGCCCAGCTCGGCTCGCAGCGGGCCCCGGGCGGAGACGGCGAGCAGGTGGCCTCCCGGGGCCAGGCTGGCGGCCGGGCCGTGCTGGAAGTCGGCCGTCGAGTAGCCCTGTGCCCGCACGTAGGCCAGCTCCTTCAGCTTGAGCGCCCACTCCAGGGCGGTGGGCAGGTTGAAGCCCCGGCCCAGCACCACCGCCTCCTGCATCGACCCATGCGCGGCGGCTGCCGCCGCAGCATCGGGCTCCACCTCCAGGGCTCGACCGAGCGTGTCCGGCACCCGCGCCAGGGCATCGGCGTGGCGGCCGCCGCCGGCCAGGCCCGCGGCCAGCATCGCCACCGCCAGCAGCTCCGCCCCGTAGGTCTTGGTGGCCGCCACCGAGGCCTCGGGTCCCGCCCGCAGGGCGACCACGTGCTCCGCCGCGGCAGCCAGCGGGGAGGCCGGGTCGTTGGTGATGGCGGCGGTGACAACGCCCTGGCGCCGTCCCTCGGCCACGACCTCGACCACGTCCGGCGAACGGCCCGACTGGCTGATGCCCAGCACCAGGGCGCGGCTCAGGCGGGGCGCCACCCGATAGCGGGTCAGCAGGGACGGGGTGGCCAGCGCCACCGGCAGGCGGGCCACCGCGCCCAGCGCGTACTGGGCGTAGGTCGCCGCGTGGTCCGAGGTGCCGCGCGCGGCGATCAGGACGTAGTCGAGCCGCTCACCGCCGCCGATGCTGGCCAGCAGCGGCCGGAGGTCCGAGGCGCCTTCTGCCAGCAGCCGGGCCGCCACCTCCGGCTGCTCCCCGATCTCGTCCCTCAGTCCCATCCCAGCGCCTCCGCCCCGTGAGCCGGCTGCCCGGAAACGACGGTCGCCACCACCCTCAGGTCGTCGTCGAGCAGCACCGCGTCGCCGCGGGCGCCCGGGGCCAGGTGGCCTCGGTCGGGCAGGCCAAGCAGGCCGGCCGGGACGGCGGTGACCGATGCGACGGCCTCGGCCCGCGTGCAGCCGGTGGCTTCCCACAGCCGGCGCAGGCCGGCATCCAGGCTGGTGGCCGCCCCTGCCAGCCTCCCGTCCGGGAGGCGCACGCTGCCGTCCGCGCTGAGCTCCACCTCCATCTCCCCCAGGCGGTGGCGGCCGGGAGCGGCGCCCAGGGCCGCGATCGCGTCGGTCACCAGCGAGGAGCGCGAGGGGCCGGCGCTGCTCCAGGCCAGCGCCAGCGTGGCCGGCGCCAGGTGATGGCCGTCGGCGATGAGGCCGATGGTGACCCGCGGGTCGAGCAGCAGGCCGACCGCGATCCCCGGCGCCCGCGGGTCAAGGCCGCGCATCGCGTTGAGCAGGTGGGTGGCGTAGCGGACC
>JBOGSY010000078.1:0-8140 GCA_050691915.1 Candidatus Limnocylindria bacterium
CGCAGGGCGTCCAGGCCGGCGGCCTCGTCGCGCAGCGCCCGCACCGACTCCGCCGCCGCCATGGCGATCGCCTCGGCATGGGCCGCGGCGCGCAGCTGGCGCTCCAGCTCGGCGTCCTCGCCCGGCTGTGGCGCGGCCGCCGCAATCTCGTCCGCCTGGTGGCGGAGGAGCTCCACCCGGCGGGCCAGCTCGTGGGCATCGGTCAGTAGCTCGGCCGCCTGCGCCACGGTCGCCCGCCATGCGCGGTGCGCCTCGGCCACCGTCTCCAGCGGGGCGGCCAGCTCCCCGAAGCGATCGAGCAGGGCGAGCTGCCGGTCGGGGGCCAGCAGCCGCTGCTGCTCGTGCTGGCCGTGGATCTCCGCCAACCGCTCTCCGAGCGAGGCGAGCGCGCCCACCGTCACGCTGCGATCGTTGACCCGGACCAGGGAGCGGCCGTCGGCCGACACCTCGCGGCGCACGATCGCCAGCCCGTCGCCGGCGGCCAGCACGTCGGCCAACGGGTCGTCGGGGTCGTTCCCGAGGGCGTCGAAGACGGCCTCGACCCGGGCGGCATCGGTCCCGGCCCGGACCAGGTCGGTGCTGGCCCGGGCGCCCAGCGCCAGGGCCAGGGCGTCCACCACCAGCGACTTTCCGGCTCCGGTCTCGCCGGTCAGCACGGTGAAGCCGGGCGACAGCGGCAGGCGCACGCGCTCGATGACCGCCAGGTTCTCGACGGTGATCTCGGTCAGGGCCATCGGTTCATCGGTCAGTACGGCAGGCGCGAGGCCTTGGTCCGCAGCAGGTCGTAGAACGGCGTGGACCCGGTCGGCTCCAGCAGGCGCAGCGGCACCGGCAGGGCGCGCACCTCGACGCGGTCGCCCTCCGCCAGGGGCAGGTCCCATTGCCCGTCCACCGACACCGTGGCGCCGGACGGCGCCTGCTGGAGGGTGACGATCACGACATGCTCCTCGCCGGCCACCACGCTGTGCAGGGAGGTCAGGTAGGCGGCCACCGGGGTGATGATCATGTTCCGCAGCCGCGGGTCGAGGATCGCCCCACCGGCCGAGAAGGAGTAGGCGGTCGAGCCGGTCGGGGTGGCGACCACCACCCCGTCGGCCACGTAGGTGGCCAGGTGGCTGCCGCTGACCTCAACCTCCACCTGGATCATCCGCACCCGGGAGCCGCGCGCCACCACGACCTCGTTCAGGCAGGCGTGGGTCTCGCTGCTGCCGTCGGCGCGCAGCAGTCGGGCCGCGATCCGGAACCGCTCCTCCACCGCGTAGTCGCCCTGGGCCACCTGCTCCAGCGCCCGCTCCAGGCCGTCCATCTCCACCTTGGCCAGGAAGCCGACCCTGCCCAGGTTGACGCCGACCATCGGCACCCCGCGGTCACCGATCGCCTGCGCCGTGCGCAGGAAGGTCCCGTCCCCGCCCAGCACGCACACCGCGTCGCTCCCGTCGCTCGCCGCGGCGATCCGCTCCGCGTCATCGGCCGCACTTTCCCACGCCTCGGCGCCATGGGCGGCGCACCAGGCGCGGGCCCGCCCCAGGGCTGCCTGGGCGTCAGGGTTGGTGGGGTTGTAGGCGAAGCCGACGCGCATCTACTCGCCGGCGCCCGATCCGCCGCCGTCGCCCGATCCGCCGCCGTCGCGCAGCCGGCTGGCGATCTCGGCGACCTCCCGCCGCAGGGCCGCGATCTCGGAGGCGACATCGTCCCGCACCGCCGCGTATGACCGATCCAGCCCCGCGGCGATCAGGGCGCGCATCAGGCTGGACGGCGACACGCCGCGTGACCGCGCCGCCGTCTCGACTCGCTCCAGCAGGGCGTCCGGCATGCGGAGCGACACGATCTGGCGCATCGTGTCCGGAGCCGGCTCGTGGGCCGCTCCCTCGACGACCTCCAGCCCCTCGAACCCGACGCTCAGCTGCTCCGCCTGCGGCTGGGCGCTCCGCTTTCTCATGCCGTCGCGCATCGTAATACGCGCAGCCTAGGCCGATGCGTCCGCAACCGCCCGAATGTGCGCCTCCCAGTCAGCGGCCAGCAGGCCCGGTGGCGCCTCCAGGAGGGCCAGGAACTCCTGGTTGCCGTCCGCGCCGGTCAGCGGGGAGCGCAGCAGGCCCGAGGATCCGAATCCCGCCGCGGCGGCATCCGCGCCGAACTGGCGGAGCACCGCCGCGTGCACCGCCGGGTCCGCCACCACCCCGCCCCGAGGCACCGCCTCGCGACCGGCCTCGAACTGGGGCTTGACCAGCGCCACTACCCGGCCGCCCGCGCTGAGCAGGCGCCGCACCGCGGGCAGCACCAGGCGCAGCGAGATGAACGACAGGTCCAGGGTGGCCAGCTCCACCACCTCCGGCAGCTCGTCCACGGCGCGGAGGTTGGTGCGCTCCATGCTCACGACTCGCGGGTCGCGCCGCAGCCGGTCGATCAGCTGGGCGCGGCCGACGTCCACGGCATACACGACCCGTGCCCCGCGGACCAGCAGGACGTCGGTGAAGCCGCCCGTCGAGGCGCCGGCGTCCAGGCAGGCCAGGCCGCCCGGATCAACGCCGAACGCGTCCAGCGCGGCCTCCAGCTTGGCGCCGGCCCTGCTCGCCCAGCGCGGCCGGCCGCGGACGGCCAGCTGGACGTCCGCTGCAACCAGCTGCCCCGGCTTGAGGTTGCGACTGCCGGCCCGCGCCAGCTCCACCTCACCCGCCAGGATCAACGCCTGTGCCGCCGCCCGCGACGACGCCATTCCGCGTTCGACGAGCAGCTGGTCCAGGCGCAGGCGTGGCATCGGTTCGATGGTACACACGCCGTGCAGCCGTGCAGCCGTGCGGCCGTGCAGCCGGGCTCAGACCGCGCCCACGCCCTCGCTGGGCGCGGCGGCCAGCGGCAGGCCCAGCGCCGCCCTCACCCGGGCCAGGATGCCCTCGGCATCGATCGCCTGCTGCCGGCGGAGGTCATCCACGGCGCCGTGGTGCACGAAGCCATCGCCCAGCGCGACCTTGAGCACCGGCACGTGGATCCCGGCGCGGTTGAGCGCGTCGAGCACCCCGTCGCCGAAGCCGCCGTAGGCGGACGACTCCTCGGCACTGACCACCAGCCGCCTGCCGACGGCGTGCTCGGCCAGGCACTCCTCGTCCAGCGGCTTGGCCCATCGGGCGTTCACCACGGCGGCGGCGAGCCCATCGGCCTCCAGGGAGGATGCCACCGCCAGCAGCCGCTGGACGATCGGCCCGAAGCCCACCAGCAGCAGGTCGCCCCCCTCGCGGAGGAACTCGGCCTTCCCGATGGGCAGCGGCGTCCCCTCGCGGTCCGCCAGGTCCTCGCCGGCGTCCCGCGGGTAGAGCAGCGCAACCGGGCCGTTGTGGGCCAGGGCCGTGACCACCAGGTCGCGAAGCTCCTGCTCGTTGCGGGGCGAGCCGATCGCCAGGTTGGGCAGCGACCGCAGCGCGGGCAGCAGGAACATGCCCTGGTGGCTGGTGCCGTCCTCGCCGACCAGGCCGGATCGGTCCAGGGCCAGCAGCACGGGCGCGTCGTTCTGGCAGACGTCGTGGACCAGCTGGTCGAAGGCGCGCTGGCCGAAGGTGGAGTACAGCGAGACGACCGGCCGCAGCCCGGCCAGGGCCATGCCGGTCGCCATGGTGACGGAGTGCTGCTCCGCGATGCCGACGTCGAAGAAGCGCGACGGGAAGCGCTCAGCGAAGCGGGCCAGGCCGGTGCCGGTGGGCATCCCGGCCGTGATGGCGCAGATGCGCTCATCGGTCGTGGCCAGGCGGACGAGCTCCTCCACGAAGGTCTGGGTGTAGGTCTTCGGACGGTGCCGAGAGCCAGAGTCGGCCGGGAGCGGCTCCTCGGTGGGATCGATCAGGCACAGGTCGATGGGAGGCAGGCTGGCCCCGTGGAAGGAGACGCTGTCCTCCTCGGCCGGTGCGTAGCCGCGGCCCTTGACCGTCTTGACGTGGACCACCACCGGCCCGGACAGGGCAAAGGCGCGCTCGAAGGTCTCCTCCAGCTCGTCCAGGTCGTGACCGTCCAGGACGCCGATGTAGGTGACCCCCATGTCCTCGAAGAAGCCGACGGATGCCCACGAGCGCTTGAACCCCTCCTTGGCCCACGCCAGCACGTCGTAGGCGGGCTTGCCCACCAGCGGCAGGCGAGGCAGAAGGCGCTGGGTGGCCGACTTGGTCTCCTGGTAGGCGCGGGTCAGGCGCAGCTTGTTGAGGCGAGTGGAGATCCCGCCCACCGAGCGGCTGATGCTCATCTCGTTGTCGTTGAGCACGATCAGCATCCGGTGACGGACGTGGCCCAGGTGGTTGATCGCCTCCAGGGTCAGGCCGCTCTGCAGCGCCGCGTCGCCCACCACCACCGCGATCCGCTGCTCACGGCCGGGATCTCCCGCCGGTCGCAGGTCGCGCGCCGCGGCAAGGCCGACCCCGATGCTGACCCCCGTCCCGGCGTGCCCACCGTCGAAGACGTCATGCTCGCTCTCCGCGCGTCGCGGGAAGCCGCCCACGCCGCCGACCTGGCGCAGGGTGTGGAACGCGTCGCGCCGTCCGGTGAGCAACTTGTGCGCGTACGCCTGGTGGCCGGTGTCCCACACGAGGCGGTCGCGAGGCGAGTCCATCACGCGGTGCAGGGCCAGGGTCAGCTCCACGGTCCCGAGCGAGCTGGCCAGGTGCCCGCCGGTGCGGTGCACCGTGCGAATCATCTTCTCCCGCAGCTCGGCAGCCAGGATCTCGAGCTCACCGGAGCTCAGGCCGCGAAGCCGGGCGGGATCGTTCAGGGTGTCCAGAATCGGCACGGAGTGGCTCCTGGGATTGGCGCGCGAAAGTATAGACCGATGAGGCGGGGGCACCCTCCGGACGGCCCGGCCAGAACCGATGTCACAGCCGCTTCTCGAAGAAATACGAGGTCTTCTGGACGGCGTAGCCCTCCCGCAGGTAGAACCGATGGGCCCGCTCGCGGGTCACCCGCGAACCCACCAGCATCTGCCCGCAGCCGCGCCCGGCCGCCCACGCCTCCGCCCGCCGCAGCAGGTCGCGCCCGATACCGCCGTTCCGCGCGCCCTCGGCGACGACCAGGCCCATCACCTGGGCGGTGAGCGGCGCGACCAGGCTGCGCTTGAGCTCCACGTGGATCCATCCCAGCGGCCGGTCGGCCGCGTCGCTGGCCACCAGGACCGCGGCGTGGTCGTTGGCGGCCACCACCGCCAGCCGCGCCTCCATCTCGCCGGGTTCGACCGGGTAGCCCAGCTGCGCCGACAGCTCGGCCAGCGCGCGGGCATCCTCCGCCCGCGGCGGGCGGATCGCGGTCGTCACGGCCATGGGCTCAGGCGTCGCCCTCCGGCGCGCCAGGCTCGTCCACCAAGCCGCGGCCGAGCTGGGTGATGGTCAGCTCCGCCTCACGCAGGCGTGCCTCGCAGGCGGCATGCAGCTCCAGGCCGCGTCGGTAGAGGCCGATGCTCTCCTCCAGCGGCAGGTTTCCCGCCTCGAGCGCCTGCACGATGCGCTGGAGCTCGCCGACCAGCTCGTCGAAGGGGCGGGAGGCGAGGTCGGTGGTCGTCGCGGCGTCGGTCATGGCAGCAGCTCCTGGTTCGCGTCGCGATGCTCCGAGCGCTCGACGCGGGTGGACAGCGTACCGCGCGCCACCGTCACGTTCAGCGCGCTGCCGGGTGCCGCCTGGCCCGGGTCGCGGACCACGCTGCCGTCCGCCAGCCGCGCCACCGCATAGCCCCGCTCCAGGGTCGCCGCCGGCGAGAGCGCTCGCAGGCCGTCGGCCAGGCGATGCAGCGTGGCTCGCTCTCGCTCCGTCCGGGCGGTCAGCGCCCGCTGGGCACGGTCGATCAGGTCGGCTGCTCGCTGCCGTGCGGCGGGCACGTCCGGCGCCAGGCGCCCCAGGGCACGTCCCTCCTCGGCCACCAACTGCTGGCGCCGGCCCAGTCCGCCCTGGATGGCGCTCGCCGCGCGCTCGCGCAGGCGGGCCAGGATGGCCGGGAACTGGGTGGCGTCCGGCACGGCCTGCTCGGCCGCAGCGCTGGGCGTGGGGGCGCGAACGTCGGCCGCGAAGTCGGCGAGGGTCACGTCGCTTTCGTGGCCCACCCCGGCGATGACCGGAACCGGCGAGGCCACGATGGCGCGCACCACCCGCTCGTCGTTGAACGACCACAGGTCCTCCAGCGAGCCGCCGCCGCGGGCCAGGATGACCAGGTCCACCCCGTCCTGGGCATGGGCTCGGTTGAGGGCGCGCACGATGGCCCCCGCCGCGGTGGGACCCTGCACGATGGTCGGCGACAGGATCAGCTCGGCCAGCGGGTAGCGGCGGCGCATCACGTTGGTGATGTCGCGCCAGACGGCGCCCACCGGCGAGGTGACGACCGCGATCCGTCGCGGCCAGCGTGGCAGCGGGCGCTTCCGCCCGTCGGCGAACAGCCCCTCCGCCGCCAGCTTCTGGCGCAGCGCCTCGTAGCGCTGGTGGAGGTCGCCGGCGCCGGCGGGCGTCAGGCCGGCCACGTACAGTTGGTACACGCCCTGCGGCTCGTAGGCGCGCAGCCGCCCGTGGCAGATCACCTGCATCCCGTGCTCCGGCCGGACCGTGGCGGCGGCCAGCTCCTCGCGGAAGAGCACGGCCCGCAGCTGGCTGGCGGAGTCCTTGAGCGTGAAGAAGCAGTGGCCGGAGGGCGGGAAGGAGGGTTGGCTGACCTCGCCCTCGACCCAGACATCGGTCAGGGTCGGATCGCCGTCCAACAGCTGGCGAACGCGCCGGTTCAGGTCGCTGACTCGCAGGATGCGGGGCGCCGCCGTCGTCTCCCAGAGGGTGGGTTGCTCGGCGGTCATTGCGCTACTGGAGCCGGGTGACGTACTCGCCGGTTCGGGTGTCGACCCGCAGGGTGTCGCCCTCGCTCACGAACAGCGGAACCTGGACCACCAGACCGGTCTCCAGGGTGGCGGGCTTCTTGGCGCCGCTGGCGGTGTCGCCGGCGAAGCCCGGATCGGTCTGGGTCACGACCAGGTCGACGGTCACCGGGAGGTCGACGCCCAGCACCTCGCCGTCGTACATGCTGACGAAGACCTCCAGGTTCTCCTTGAGGTAGCGCGCATCGTCGCCCAGCTGGGAGGCCGGCAGCGCGAACTGGTCGTAGGTCTCGTTGTCCATGAAGTGGAAGACATCCCCATCCGAGTACAGGTACTGGACCTTCCGCTGCTCGACGCGCGCCCGCGGCCAGCGGGTGCCCGCCTGGAACGTGCGCTCCACGATGTCGCCCTTTCGCACGTTCTGGAGCTTCATCCGCACCTGGGCGGACCCGCGGGCCATCTTGATGTGGGTCCAGTCCAGGACCTTCATCAGCTGCCCATCGAGCTCGATGATGACGCCCTTCTTGATATCGCCGGTGTCGATCAAGCGTCCTCTCCGTCAGCGGCGGGATGCCCCTCAGACTCAGGTGGAGGGCACAGCATAGGACAGCGCCGCCGACGCGCCGGGCGTCCGATGCATGAGCCGTGGGCCGGGCCAGGCGCGCATGGCATCGGGTCAGATGACGAGAAGCTCACGTGAGGCGCGGGTCAGGCGCTCCGGGCCGCGATCGGTCAGGTGCACGTCGTCCTCGATCCGGATGCCGAGCTCGCCCGGGAAGTAAACGCCCGGCTCCAGGGTGAAGACCATGCCAGCCTCGAGGGGTAGGTGCCAGTCGCGCAGGATCGGCGCCTCGTGGGTTTCCAGGCCAATCCCGTGGCCCAGCCCGTGGGCGAACGCCTCGCCCAGGCCCAGGCCGGCCAGGTGGTCCCGGGCGGCCCGGTCCAGGTCGGAACCGATGGTGCCCACCGCGGCGACATCGAAGGCACGCTGCTGGGCATCGCGGACCGCCTGGTAGCGGCGGAGCGTCTCGTCGTCGGGCGCCCCGACGAAAACGGTCCGCGTCATGTCGCTGCGGTAGCCGGCCACCTGGCAGCCGAAGTCGATCAGTAGCGGCTGCCCGGGTGTCACCGGCGCGTCGGTGGCGTGACCGTGCGGCAGGGCGGAACGCGCCCCGGCCAGGACCAGCGGCTCGAACGCGAGCGCCTCGGCGCCGTTGGCGTCGAACCAGGCGCTCAGCTCCCGCGCGACCTGGCGCTCGCTCATCCCCGGCCGGACGAGGCCCAGGACGTGGTCGAGGCAGGTATCGGTCAGGGCGCAGGCC
>JBOGSY010000079.1:0-8136 GCA_050691915.1 Candidatus Limnocylindria bacterium
ATGTTCTCGGCCTGCTGCTCCTCCATGGACCGTGCGCTGCCGAACTTGGAGAGCTTGGTCACCCCGTCGACCAGGCGGGTCACCTCGCGACCGAAGCGTTTCTCGATGTCGGCCAGGGTCAGCTCCGTGTCCTCCGGCACGTCGTGGAGCAGTGCGCCCGCCAGGGTCTCGGCGTCCATCTGGAGGGTGGCCAGGTAGTGCGCCACCGCGACCGGATGGCTGATGTACGACTCGCCGCTGGCCCGTACCTGCCCGTCGTGAGCCTGCGCCGCCACGTCGTGCGCACGCTCGATCAGGCCGACGTTGATGCTCGGCCGGTGCTGACGCGCCTCCTCGACGACGTCCTCGATGGTGGGGGTCGGCTCAGCCGCTGCCTGCCTGCGCGAAACGCGCTGCACCACGGCGGCCGGAGCCGCCCGCAGGCGGGCGAGGTCCATGGTCGCAAGAGGGTAGCACGCTCGCTCGGAGGGTCATGGTCGGTGGAGGGGCGGGCGCTGCAGGGCGGGCGCTGCGCTGGGGAGGGCCGCTTCCCGGCGGGTTCGCCACCTGGTGGTGGTATCGGCCAAGAAATGGACCGATACGCCCGTTTCCCGGCTCCCTTCGCCACCAGCTGGTGAATCCGGCCACGAAACGGCCCGAATCGGGGGGTGGGCGCGGACATCGTGGTCGCTAGCACCACCTCGTGGTGGATATGCCGACACCCCCGGGGTCCGCCGGCACACCCGCGCCAACGACCCAAGCCCACGGGGGGAGGGTCAGCTTCGCGTCACGCGGGAGCGGAGCTCGCGAAGGCGGTACCAGAACGGGTCGGTGACCAGGTCGAAGAGGCCAGGGTGGCGCAGGGGTTCGCCGCCGAAGGTGCGCTTGAAGTCGCTGAAGCCACGCCAGGCGGGGTCGGCGTGGGGGTCGTCCGGCTCGACCACGCCCCACAGGTCGACCGAGCGGCAGCCGTCGGCGGCCAGCGCCCTGAGCATGGCCGCCATCACCGCGTGTGAACCGTAATTGTGCTTGTAGCGGTCGTCGCGGAGGGGGGCGCCGTACAGGTAGTAGGCGCGCTCTCCGACCCGGGGAAAGGCCATGCTGGCGATGGGCGCACCGTCGACGCGGGCGATGCCCAGATACCAGCCCCCGGTGGTGGCGAACTCGGCGGCCAGGCGGTTGAGGAACTCAGCTGAGCGGACGCGGAAGTCGGCGCGCTCGGCGGTGCGGCTCAGGAGGTCGTGGAGGATCGCGACGGCGTCCGGATCCGGATCGCGGGTGATGGCCACCTCCGTGCCCTCGCGGGCGGCGCGCCTCGAGAGGCGGCGGCCATCCGCATGCCACGACGCCTCCAGCTGCTCGCCCCCGTCGAGCAGGTCCACGATGCGGGTGGTGGGCGCCTGGAGATCCGGCGCGCGGCGGAGACGATGCTCGTCGGCCAGGTGGGAGACGTCGACATCGACGCCCGGCTCATGACGGGGGTCGATCTTGACGACCAGCGCCCGCTCCTTGCGGGCGAGCGTGCGCAGGCCGTGGATGAGCCAGGCGAAGGCGCGGTCGGCATCCGGGGCCGACCGGTCCCAGACCGGGCCGTGCGGCACGTAGGCGACCTGACGGCCGAAGCCGGCGGGGCGCAGCAGCGCCTGGCCGATGCCGCGCACGGCGCCGGCATCCTCGACCAGGAGGCGGACAGGCGGCTCACCGGCGAGGGCGGTGCACTCGCCCCAGGCCCAGGCCTGCAGGAGGTCCGCCTCCGGACGTGATGCGACGAAGGCGTCCCAGGCGGGGCGGTCCGTGTCGTCGGCACGGCGGACGATGGGAGGCATCGGTCAGCGGCCGCCGTCCAGCTGCGCTCGACGGGCGGCGACGACCTTCTCGACCAGGGCGGCGGGCACGCGAGCCGTTGCCGGGAACCGGATCGTGCCGCCACTCCAGGTGAGGCCGGCCGCCTCGATCTGGGGGGCCAGCTCCTGCACCACCCCGAGGTCCTGGACGTGGAACGAGCAGTGCCCACGGCCGCCGCCCAGGCTGACCAGCGGCCGGCCACGGTATTTGAAGGCCGGGACGCCGTAGCCGATCGCCTCCTCGGCCTCCGGCACGCACGGCCGCGCCCGGATCTTGCCGCGCAGGTCCTCCAGCGCCGCCCGCTGGTCGTCCGGCAGCGCGGCCAGGAACTCGTCCACGGATCTCTCCCTAGTCACTGACCATGACCGATGTCGATGGCGAGGCTCATCGGTCTCAATCCTCGTTGCCGGCCAGACGGCGGCCCATCAGCCGCAGCCGGGTTCGCTGGGCAACGCCGTAGGCGGGCAGGAGCAGCCGCAGGGCCGCGTCCTCGGCGGGCCGCACGGGCAGGTCGCGGGCGCCGACGTAGTCGACCTGGCGGCCGCCGAAGCCCTCCTTGAAGCGGGCGATCCCGCCGGTGGCCAGGCCCCACAGGTCGTAGACGGCGAAGCCCTCCGCCTTGAAGCCCAGGATCGAGGCCCATTTGACCAGGTAGTTGGCGCGGGACTCGGCCCCTGCATCGGTCATGCCGCCGAAGGCCTCGGCCGCGCGGTCGCCGCAGGTGAAGTGGAAGAGGGTGGCCAGCCGCTCGCCGTCCCGGGTGGCGAACGCCAGCCGCGCGTGGCCGGTTGGGGCGAAGAGAGCCCAGACCCGCTCGTAGTAATGCCTGGCGCGGGCCACGAAGCCGGCGCGCTCGGCGGTGTGGGTGTAGATCCGGTAGAAGTCGGCGAGGGCCTGCTGGGTGCTGGCGGCATCCAGCGACCCGTCCAGGCGTTCCACCTTGATCGCCGCGCGCTCGGCCTTGTGCACATACTGGCGGTGTTTCTTCTTCAGGCCGCCCAGCAGCTCGTCCTCCGACGAAGCCAGGTCGATCAGCCGCGTTTTGGGCGGCTGAACCCTGACCGCCCCGCGCCAGGGCGCGGCCAGCAGGGCCGCCCCGAACGCCGATTCGGGGGCGGCCTCGGGATCGACCTTGACCGTCGCCGCGCCCTCGGACCGGGCCAGCGAGCGCAGGGCGGCGAACAGGGCGTCGCGCGGGTCGCGCTCGTCCAGGTGGCCCACAGGCCCGCGCGGGACATACGCCAGGCGCCAGCCCAGGGCGGGGACCCGGCGCAGCAGGACCTGGGCCACGGCGTGGGGTGGTCGTGCCGGGTCCTCCCCGACCGCGATCCGGAGTGGGTCCCAGCCGAACGGCCGCCGCAGCTCGCCCCACTCCCAGAGCTGCGGGAACGAGCGGTAGGGCGCGGACTCCACAAAGGCGTTCCAGGCCACGCCGTCGGTGACGCGCCAGGCACGCAGGTCAGCCACGCGGACCGCCGTGGCCGGCGGCGCGCAGCGCGCGACGGGCCACCTCCTTCTCGTCCCACCAGCGGCTCTGGGTGCCGTAGATGATGCTCTTCTCGTGCCCCTTGCCGGCCAGCAGGATCACGTCGCCCGGCGCGGCCAGGCCGATGGCGTGGGCGATGGCCGCGGGCCGATCGTCGATCACGAACAGGCTCTCCCCGTCGCGCGCGCCGCCCTCCCGTGCACCGTCCGCGATCTGCCGGTTGATGGCCCCCGGGTCCTCCAGGCGGGGATCCTCGTCGGTGACGACCACCACGTCGGCCAGCTCGGCTGCAACGCGACCCATGGGCGCCCGCTTGGAGGGATCCCGCTCCCCCGCCGATCCGAAGACCGCCACCAGGCGGCCGGTTGCCAGCGGGCGCAGGACGCGCAGCACCTTGCCCAGGCTGGCGGCGGTGTGGGCATAGTCGACAACCACCGTGAAGGGCTGGCCCTCGTCCACCGTCTCCATCCGGCCGGGCACCCCGGGGCTGCGGGCGATGGCGCCTGCCGCCTGGTCCAGGCCAATCCCCTCGGCGTGGGCCACCGCCAGCGCGGCCAGCGCGTTGGCGACGTTGAAGCTGCCCGGCAGGGGGACGTGCACCCGTCCCGACCATTCCGGCGCCCGCAGCCGGAAGCTGGTGCCGGCGCCGCGCGCGTCCAGCTCGGTGGCGCGCAGGTCGGCATCGGTCTCCAGGCCGTAGGTCACCACCCGGTCGCGGGCGCGGTCGCGCAGGTAGGCGAAGGAGGGGTCGTCCGCGTTCAGGACGGCCACCGGCGCCTCTTCGAACAGCATGCCCTTGGCGGCCCGGTAGTTCTCCAGCGAACCGTGGAACTCCAGGTGCTCGCTGGTCAGGTTGGTGAAGACGCCCACGTCAAAGCGGGCATTCCGCACGCGGGCCTGGGCCAGGCCGTGGGATGTCGCCTCCATCACCACCGTGTCATTGCCGGCGGCCACCATCTGGGCCAGGTGGCCATGCAGCTCCAGCGCCTCCGGGGTGGTGGTGCGGTCCTCGTTGGGGCGCAGCTCGTCGCCAACCCGCAGCGCGACCGTGCCGATCATGCCCGGCCGGCGGTTCGCCGCCCTGAGCACTTCCACCACCAGGAAGGCGGTCGAGGTCTTGCCATCGGTCCCGGTGATGCCGATGACGTGCAGCTTCTCCGAGGGCCGGTTGAACCAGGCATCGGCGGCATCGGCCAGGGCGTTGCGGCTGCGCTCCACGACCAGCTGCGGGACCGCGATCCCGGCGATCTCGCGCTCGACCACCAGCGCCAGGGCGCCGCGCTCGACCGCCTCGCCCGCGTAGGCGTGGCCATCCACGTGAACCCCGGGCACTGCGAAGAAGAGGGTGCCCGGCGCAACCATCCGCGAGTCGTAGGCCAGCGCGCTGACCTCGCCCACCGGCAGCCCGACTACGCGCTCCGGACCGATGACGTCGGCCAGCTCGCCCAGCCCCATCCGGCGCTCCAGGACGGTCATCCCGGCCTCCCGGGCCGCCGGCCGCGGACTGCGCGCGCCGCCGCCCCCAGCGCGCCGCGGGCCATGGCCCGTCCATTGCCCAATAGCCCACGCAGACGGTAGAGGGCCGGGTCCACCACCACGTCCCAGGTGCCGGCCCAGACGACGACCCGGCCCTGGAAGCCCTTCTTGAAGAGCCCCACGCCATACCACGGGTGCTCCGGCCCGGCGTCCTCCGGGGCGATGCCCCACAGGTCGTGGACGCGCACGCCGGCGTCGCGCGCGTGGCGCAGCATCGCCCACTGCAGCGCGTAGCTGGGGTAGCGCTTCGTCTCTCCCGAGGCCTCGCGGATGGACCCCGAGAACAGGTAGTACGACCGATCGCCCTCGATCACCAGCATCCCGGCCGCCAGCAGCCGCCCGTCGTGGCGGGCCTGGAAGATAGCCGCCCGGCCCGCCCCGGCCAGGCCACGCCAGGCGGTGCGGTAGCGGTCCAGCGGCGGGCGCGGAAAGCCGGCGCGCCGCTGGGTCTCGAGCACCAGCCCGTGGAGCGCGTCGACGGCCAGCAGGTCGGCGGCATCGGTGGTGTGCCCCACCGTCACCCCCTCGCGCTGCGCCCGGCGGATGGCGTAGCGGGTGTCCTTGTCGAAGGAGGCCAGCATCGCCTCGTCGTCCGCCAGCTCCACCAGCCGGGTCTGGCCCACCTGCAGCGTGCGCGCGTCGTGCCGCAGGCGGCGCAAGTGGGACACCGCCGGGCTGCCGCGCTCCAGGCGCGGCTCCAGCTTGACGGCCAGCGCGCCATCGCGGCGTGCCGTCTCGCGCAGGCCGATCGCCATCGCGCGCAGGCGGTCCCCTGCTCGGGCGTGGTCGTAGTCCAGCACCGGCCCGCGCGGCACGTACCAGAACGAGCGTCCCAGCGGCAGGCGCCGGACCTGGGCCGCCGCCAGCGCCACCAGCTCGCCCTCCTCCTCCGCCACAAAGCGGCGCTGGGGCTGGCCGTCCAGGGCGGCGACGGCGGCCCAGGCCCAGTCATGCAGGAAGTCCCCGTACGGGCTGCCGGCCACGAAGCGCGTCCAGGATGCCTGATCCGCGTCGGTGGCGGGCCGGACCGTGATCACGCCGCGCCTCCCGGGCGCCGCCGCCGCAGGAGGGCGCGCATCTGCCCCAGCTCCGGAGAATGCAGGGCGGAGGCGACCAGCAGGTAGATGGCGCCGCCGGCGCCGGTGAGGGCGGCGAGCGCCAGCAGGCGACCCAGCCCGTTCTCCAGGATGCCGGGAACGGCGTCCCGCAGGAGCGTCAGCCCGCCCAGCATCAGCAGGGCGGCCGCGCCGGCCGCCACCACGGAGCGTCCCGCCGAGCGCAGCACGGCACCCTCCTCCACCGAGTCGATCCGCCGGCGCAGCGCCCACAGCAGGCCCGCCACCTCCAGCAGGGCGCTGATCGAGAGGGCCAGCGCCAGCCCCTCCACGCCCATCGGTCCCACCAGCCAGACCATGAGCGGCACGTTGATGGCCACCGCCACGATGGCCCACCCCACCGGGGTGCGAGTGTCCTGCATGGCGTAGAAGGCGCGGGTCAGCACGTGCACCACGATATGACCGGACAGGCCGATGGCGAAGAAGACGAGCGCCCCCGCCGTCCGCTCCGCCGATCGCTCGCTGAACAGGCCGTATTGGAAGAAGACCGATGCGATCGGTTGCGCCAGCACGATCAGTGCCGCGGTCAGCGGTGCCGCCAGGAAGATCAGGACGCGCAGGCTGGCCGCCACCTGGCGCCGGATCTCGGGCACCCGACCCAGGGCCGCATCGCGGCTGAGGCTCGGGAAGAGCGCGATGGCGACGCTCACCCCCAACACGCCCACCGGGATCTGGCTGAGCTGGAAGGCGTAGTTGTAGGCGGTGATGCTGCCCTCCGGCAGGCCGGAGGCCAGCACCGTGGAGACGATGAAGTTGAGCTGGCCGGCCGCCAGGCCCAGCATCCGCGGACCCATCAGCCAGACCACCTTGCGCACCCCCGGGTGCGACAGGCCGATGGTCAGGTCGTAGCGCTGTCCCACCCGCCCCAGCTCCGGCAGCTGGATGACCAGGTGGGCCAGCGAGCCGACCGCCACGCCGACCGCCAGCCCCTCCACCCCCATGAACGGCGCCAGGAAGATGGCGGCGCCGATGATGGCCAGGTTGTAGGCCAGCGGTGCCAGCGACGGGACGGCGAAGCGCTCGTACGAGTTCAGGATGCCGCTGACCACCGCACCCATGCCGATCAGGACCGGGCTGAGCAGCATCACCCGGGTCATCCGGATCGTCAGCTCGGTGGTCGGCGCGTCGAAGCCGGGGGCCACCACCGGGACGACCACCGGCGCGAAGATGGCCATCACCAGCGAGAGCGCAGCCAGGGCGATGACCACCAGGTTGATCACGCTGCTGGCCAGCCGCCACGCCTCGCGCTCCTGCTCGCGCGCACGGTAGCTGGAGAAGACCGGGATCAGCGCCGCGCTCAGGGCACCGGCCACCACCAGCTGGAAGATGGCGTCCGGGATGCGGAAGGCGGCGAAGTAGGCGTCCAGCTCGCGGCTGGCGCCGAACTGGGAGCCGATGACCAGCAGCCGGACCCAGCCCAGCAGGCGGCTGGCCAGGGCGGCGACGGTGAGGATCAGGCTGGCCTGGGCCAGGACGCGGCCGGTCGACGGCCCGCTCACCGCGTCACCGATCCGCGCCGGTGCCGCCCCGCCCGCGTCCGGCGGAGCGCGGGTGTGCCTGCCGGTAGGCGCTGCGCAGGGCGGCGTCCGACAGGTGGGTGTAGACCTGGGTGGTGGCCAGGTTGGCGTGCCCCAGCAGCTCCTGGACGCTGCGCAGGTCGGCGCCGCCCTCCAGCAGGTGCGTGGCGAAGGAGTGGCGCAGGGTGTGCGGCGAGGTGCTGGGCGAGATGCCGGTGGCCCGCACCCAGCGGTCCACCGCCATCCGGGCGCCGCGCGCCGTGAGCCGCCCACCCGCCGCGTTGAGGAAGAAGGCCGGCGTGGGGCCGCCGCGCGCGGCCAGCAGCTGGCGACCGGCCCGCAGGTACGCCTCCAGCGCGGCCTGGGCCGGGCCACCGAACAGCAGCTCGCGCTCCTTGGCGCCCTTGCCGATCACGCGCAGCCGCCTGCGGGCGAGGTCGACCCGGTCGAGCGTCAGCGTGGCCGCCTCGCTGATCCGCATCCCTGTCGCGTACAGCAGCTCCAGCAGCGCGGCGTCGCGCCGAGCCAGGGCGTCGGCCAAGGCGGCATCCACCCCGCGCCGGGTGCCCGCCGGCAGCAGCGCCGGCGCCTCTACCAGCCGGGCGGCGTCCTGGGTGGTCAGGACCCGCGGCAGGCGGCGCGGCCGGCGGGGTGAGCG
>JBOGSY010000080.1:0-7993 GCA_050691915.1 Candidatus Limnocylindria bacterium
GGCCTGCCCCGGGCGGACCCGGGCGAGCTGCGAGACGCCGCCCAGCTGGGGCGCGCTCCCGCCGCGCGGCTGATTGCCGTCATCGAGCTGGCGCGCCGGGTCCCGTCGGCCGCCGCCGCTCCGGGCTGGCGGGTGCGTACCCCCGCGGACGTGGGGGAGCGGCTGGCACCGGCCATGCGCCACCTTGAGCGCGAGGAGCTCCGCGTCCTGCTGCTCAACACCAGGAACGTGGTTGTGGCCTGCGTCACCGTCTACGCCGGCAACCTGGCCGGATCATCGGTCCGCGTCGGCGAGGTCTTCCGGGACGCGGTCCGGCGCCAGGCCGCGGCGATCGTGGTCGTGCACAACCACCCCTCCGGCGACCCCACGCCATCCGCGGATGACCTGCGCATCACCGCGGAGCTGGCCCAGGCGGGCCGGCTGCTGGACATCGAGCTGCTGGATCACGTGGTGGTGGCCGCGGAGGGGTGGGTCAGCGTCCGCGCCCTGGGGGGCTGCTAGGTGCTCATCCGTCGGCCAGGACGCGGTAGATCCCGCCGCCCGCCAGGTCGGCCAGGTAGATCTCGCCGTCCTGGTCGGTGCCGAAGGCGCTCACCCGCAGCCCGCTCTCGAGCACCACCTTGGGCGTGATGGTGCCCGCGTCCACCTGGAGCGTGAAGACGAACCCGGAGCAGTAGTCGGCGAAGACGTACACGCCGGCCAGCTCCGGCTGGGCCGCCCCGCGGTACACGTGCCCGCCGGTCACCGAGCAGCCGAAGTCGTGCGAGTACTCGGCGATCGGCTTCACGTAGCCGGTCTGGTCGCAGCCGGAGCGGAAGCAGTGCCGGCCCTCCATCACGTTCCAGCCATAGTTCTCGCCGCCGCGCGAGTCGCCCGGCTGGCGGTCGATCTCCTCCCAGCTGCCCTGGCCCACGTCGCCGATGTAGATGTCGCCCCACTCCGGGTCGAAGCTGAAGCGCCACGGGTTGCGCAGGCCGTAGGCCCAGACCTCCGGCGCGCCGCTCCCCGCCTGGGCCCCGCCGGGCGCGAAGGGGTTGTCCGGCGGGATGAGATAGCGCCGGCCGCCCCCGGTGCCGTCGACGTCGATGCGCAGGATCTTACCCAGCAGCACGTCGCGGTTCTGGCCGTTGCGCAGGGGGTCGCCGCCGGAGCCGCCGTCGCCCAGGCCGATGTACAGGTAGCCGTCCGGCCCAAAGGCGATCTCGCCGCCGTTGTGATTGGCGAACGGCTGCGCGACGCTGAGCAGGACCCGCTCGCTGTCGGGGTCCGCGGTCCGGCCGTCGGCGCCGGCAGCCAGCTCGGAGATGACGGTCGCCCCGTCGCCGGCGCGGCTGTAATGCACGAACAGGCGCCGGTTGCGGGCGTAGTCGGGATGGAAGGCCAGGCCCAGCAGCCCCCGCTCGCCGCCGGCCAGGATCCTTTGGGACAGGTCCACGAACGGCTCGGCGCGCAGCTCGCCGCCCGGCTCGATGACCCGGATGGCGCCGCCGCGCTGGTTGACGTAGAGGCGCCCGCTGCCGTCCAGAGCGTGGGTGATCCCCACCGGGCCGCTCAGGCCGTCGGCCACCAGCTCCAGCCGCAGCCGGTCGGGACCGCTCTCCAGCGGGGGGAACGTGGAGCTCGGGCGGGTCGCGGACGGCGACGGTTCGGCGGTCGGGACGCCCACGCTCGGGCCGGCCAGGCCGGATGGGCCGCCGCCGTCGCTGGCGGAGGCCGTGACCGACGAGGCTGAGGACGAGGCAGCGCCGGTCTCACCGGCCGTCGTGCATGAGGCCAGGAGGCCGGCAATCAGCACCCCGCCGAGGGTGGCCACGATCCGCATGCCGGGCAGGCTACCCCGGATCCTTCGGCCGGGTCGCGCCGGGTCGCGCCGGGTCCGGGGGCGCGGGGTTCCGCGATGCGGTACGGTTTGGCCGAGACCCATGACGACCATCCGATCGAGCTCGCGGCGCGACGGCCGGACGGCCTCGCCCGGCCTGCCGGCATCGGCCCACCCCGCAGCGGACGTCGAGGCGAGCCCGGACGCGCCCGGGACGCGGCGGACCATCGTCATCGAGCGCATCGCGCCGGAGCTGGACGGCGGCCGCCACGCCGTGAAGCGGGTCATGGGCGACGAGCTGCTGGTCACCGCCGACATCTTTGCCGACGGGCACGACCTGCTTGACGCCGCCCTGCTGCTGCGAGTCGAGGGCGAGGCGGCCTGGCGCGAGGCGCCCATGCGCCACGTCGACAACGACCGCTGGTCGGGGACCATCCGTCTGGAGCGCAACGCCCGCCACCGCTACGCCGTCGAGGCCTGGCGCGACCGGTTCGGGTCCTTGCGCGGGGCGCTGGGCAAGAAGCTCGAGGCCGCGGTCCCGGTCGCCACCGAGATCGCGGAGGGCCGCCAGCTGCTCCGCGAGGCGCTGGAGCTTGCCCGCGCGCCGCGCGCGCGCGCCGCCGCCGACGCCAAGCTCATCGCCCGGTCGCTGGCCAGCCTGGAACGCGCTCGCAGCGATGTCACGCGGGCGGCGGCCCTGATGGCCGAGCCGCTGCTGGCGGCCATGCGCCGTCACCCGGACCGCGGGCACGCCTCGCGCAGCCCTGAGCTGCCGCTCATGGTGGACCGTGAGCGGGCGCGCGGCGGGGCCTGGTACGAGCTCTTCCCACGCTCCCAGTCCCCGGATCCGCGGCGGCCGCGGGCGACCACCTTCGACGAGGCCGCCTGGCGCCTGCCGGAGATCGCGCGCCTCGGCTTCGACGTGATCTACCTGCCGCCCATCCATCCCATCGGCCGCACCAACCGCAAGGGGCCCAACAACAGATTGAAGGCGAGGCCGCGGGACGTGGGCAGCCCGTACGCCATCGGCTCGGCCGACGGCGGCCACGACGCGGTGGCGCCCGAGCTCGGGGGCCTGGCCGCCTTCGAGCGCTTCGTGGCGGCGGTGGCGGCGCAGGGCATGGAGATCGCCCTGGACCTGGCCATCCAGGCCTCGCCGGATCACCCTTGGGTCGGCGAGCACCCCGAGTGGTTCCGCCAGGCGCCGGACGGCACGATCAAGTACGCGGAGAACCCGCCGAAGAAATACCAGGACATCTACCCCATCGACTTCTACCACCCCGACCCGGCCGTCCGCCTGGGCCTGTGGCGGGCCTGGCACGACGTCTTCCTGACCTGGGTACGGCGCGGGGTACGCATCTTCCGGGTCGACAACCCGCACACCAAGCCGATCGCCTTCTGGCGCTGGCTGATCGCCGAGATCCAGCGCGACCACCCGGAGGTCGTGTTCCTGTCCGAAGCCTTCACCCGCCCCAAGATGATGCGGCAGCTGGCCAAGATCGGCTTCAGCCAGAGCTACACCTACTTCACCTGGCGCGAGACGCGCGACCAGCTGCGGGAGTACCTGACCGAGCTGACCCAGGGTGAGATGGCCGAGTTCTTCCGCGGCAACCTGTTCGTCAACACGCCGGACATCAACCCGCACCACACCGACCACGGGCGCCCGGCGTTCGTGATCCGGACCGTGCTGGCGGCGACCCTGTCGTCGAGCTACGGCATCTACTCCGGCTGGGAGCTGTGCGAGAGCGCCCGGCTGGAGGACCGCGAGGAGTACCTGGACAGCGAGAAGTACGAGATCCGGGCCCGCGACTGGGATGCGCCGGGCAACATCAAGGGGCTGCTGGCCGCGCTGAACGGCCTGCGCCGGCGCTGGGCGGCGCTGCGGATGTACGACAACCTGCGGTTCGAGCATGCCAGCGGCCAGCGGACGCTCTTCTACCGCAAGGCCCTGCCCGACGGGGAGCGCGACCCGCTCACCGGCTACCCGTTCCGCTGGCGCGACCCGGTCTACGTGGCGGTGAACTGCGACCCGACCGCGCCCGAGCGCGCCGTGCTGCACCCCGACCTCCCGGCGGTGGGTGTCAGCTGGGAGGAGCCGTACGAGATGGTGGACCTGGTCAGCGGGCAGGCGCGCCGCGAGCGCGGCGCCGACCTGCCGGTCGATCTCGTCCCCGGCGACGGCTCCTTCCGCATCTTCACCATCCGCCCGCTGTCGCGCTGACGGCCCCGATCAAGCATCACGCCGGGTACCCTGTCGCGAAGATGACGCAGACGGACGAGCGGCGCGCGGCGGCCCGCCAGGCGATCGCGGCCGAGCAGCAGGAACGCGGCCGGACGCGCCCGCGGGCAAAGGTCCGCGCCCTGGATGACGACCCGCTCTGGTATCGGGACGCGGTCATCTACCAGCTGCACGTCAAGGCGTTCAGCGACTCCGCCGGCGACGGCATCGGTGACTTCGCCGGGCTGACCCGCAGGCTCGACTACATCGCCAGCCTGGGGGTGACGGCCATCTGGCTGCTGCCGTTCTATCCCTCGCCGCTGCGCGACGACGGCTACGACATCGCCGACTACACCAACATCCACGCCGACTACGGGACCCGGCGCGACTTCCGCACCTTCGTGCGCGAGGCGCACCGGCGCGGGATGCGGGTCGTCACCGAGCTGGTGGTCAACCACACCAGCGACCAGCACCCCTGGTTCCTGGACTCCCGCGCGTCGCGCACGAGCGCGAAGCGGGGCTGGTACGTCTGGTCCGACGACGACCAGGCCTACTCCGGGGCGCGGATCATCTTCACCGACACCGAGCACTCGAACTGGGCGTGGGACCAGGGGTCGCAGCAGTACTACTGGCATCGGTTCTTCAGCCACCAGCCGGACCTCAACTACGACAACCCGCAGGTGGTCAAGGCCGTGATCCGGGTGATGCGCTTCTGGCTGGACATGGGGGTCGACGGCCTGCGCCTGGACGCGGTGCCCTACCTGGTCGAGCGGGAGGGGACCAGCTGCGAGAACCTGCCGGAGACGCATGCGGTCCTGAAGCGGCTGCGGGCGGCGCTGGACGAGCGGCACGCCAACCGGATGCTGCTGGCCGAGGCCAACCAGTGGCCGCCCGACGTGCGCCCCTACTTCGGCGAGGGCGACGAGTGCCATATGGCCTTCCACTTTCCGCTGATGCCCCGGATCTGGATCGCCCTCCGCAAGGAGGTGAGCACCCCGATCATCGAGATCATGGAGAGCACCCCGCCCATCCCCGACGACTGCCAGTGGGCCCTCTTCCTGCGCAACCACGACGAGCTGACGCTGGAGATGGTGACCGACGAGGAGCGCGACTACATGTGGTCGGAGTACGCCTCGGACAAGCGGGCGCGCATCAACCTGGGCATCCGCCGCCGGCTGGCCCCGCTGGTCGACAACAGCCGCCGACGGATCGAGCTGCTGAACGCGCTGCTGCTGTCGATGCCCGGCACGCCGGTGATCTACTACGGCGACGAGATCGGCATGGGAGACAACGTCTACCTGGGCGACCGCAACGGGGTGCGCACGCCCATGCAGTGGACCGGCGACCGCAACGCGGGCTTCTCGACCGCCGACGCGGCGGCCCTCTACTCGCCGGTCATCGTGGACCCGGTCTACGGCTATCAGGCCGTCAACGTCGAGGCGCAGGAGCGGATCCCCGGCTCGCTGCTGCATTGGATGCGGCGGATCATCCGCGTCCGCCGCCAGTACCCGGTCTTCGGCCGCGGCACGCTCGAGTTCCTGCACCCCGACAACCAGCACGTGCTGGCCTACCTGCGCGTGCACGACGGGGTCGCCGTCCTGTGCGTCGTCAACCTGTCCCGCTTCAGCCAGTTCGTGGAGCTTGACCTGGGCCGCTGGGCGGGGCGGGTGCCGGTGGAGATGGTCGGCAGGGTTCGCTTCCCGCCCGTCGGCGAGCTGCCGTACCTCCTCACCTTCGGCCCGCACGGGTTCTACTGGTTCGAGCTGACCGACGGCGCCGATGGCGGCTGAGCGGGCGCTGGCGGATCGGGCCGCCGCCTTCGACACCAGCTGGCTCCGCTCCCGCCGGTGGTTCCGCGGCAAGACCCGCGCGCTGGAGGAGGTGCGGCTGCGCGACGCCGCGGAGCTGGATGCCGACCGGGCCTGGCTGCTGGTCCTGGGCGCGGCCTTCGCCGACGGCGGCGAGGAGCGCTACCTCGTGCCGGCGGTGGCCGATGGCCCGCGGCTGCGGGAACCTGGCGACGGTGACGGCGCCTGGCGCGAGCTGGTGCGCCGCCTGGCGGCCGGTCCCACGTCGCTGCCCGGCCGCCACGGCAGCTTCGTCCTCGAGCCGAGCGACGCGCTGTGGCGGCTGCTGGACGGGGCGCCGGACGAGCTCGACGAGCGACGCCTGGACGTCGAGCAGTCGAACACCTCGGTCCGCCTGGGCGACCGCCTGATGATCAAGGTCTACCGGCTGCTGGAGCCGGGCGTCAACCCGGAGATGGAGGTGAACGCCTTCCTCACCGCCGCCGGCTTCGCCCACGCCCCGGCCCTGGGCGGCACGATCACCTACCGGCCGGAGGCCGGCGAGCCGGCGGCCGCGGTCATGGTCCAGCAGCTGGTGGCCGCGCGCGGCGACGGATGGGAGTGGGCGCTGCGCTGCCTCGGATCGCCGCCGGACGGGCCGCTGGAGGCGCTGGCCGGGGCCGCCCAGATCGGCGGCATCAGCGCCGAGATGCACGCCGCCCTGGCCTCGCGCCCGGATGACCCCGGCTTCCCGGCCCGACCCGCATCGCCGGCCGAGCTGGCGGAGTGGTCCGCGGTCGCGCAGCGGACCCTGGACGCCGCGCTGGGCGCGCTGCGCGGCGACGAGGCGGCCCGCCTGGAGCGGCTGGCGCCGGCGATCCGGGATCGCCTGGCCTCGCTGGACGATGCCGCGGGCGCGCGGCTGAGCCGGGTCCACGGCGACTACCACCTCGGCCAGCTGCTGCGCACGGAGGGCGGCTTCGCGGTCGTGGACTTCGAGGGCGAGCCTGCCCGGCCGCTGGCCGAGCGGCGCCGCCCGGGCTCCCCGCTGCGCGACGTGGCCGGCATGCTGCGCTCCTTCGACTACGCCGCCCGGACCTCCGAGCGGCGGGGCCCGGACGGCTTCGTGGCCGGCGACTGGCTGGCGGACGCGCGGGCGGCCCTGCTCAACGCGTACGGGACGCTGAGGCCCGGGGACGAGGCGCTGCTGACCGCCTTCGAGCTGGAGAAGGCCTGCTACGAGGTGCGCTACGAGGCGGACAACCGGCCGGACTGGACCTGGCTGCCACTGGCCGCGCTGGAGCGGCTGGCCGCATGACCCGCGTCTGGCGCGGGGAGCCGTACCCGCTGGGGGCCACCTGGGACGGGGCCGGGGTCAACTTCGCCATCTTCAGCGAGAACGCGCACGCGATCGACCTCTGCCTGTTCGACGCCGACGGCGGGGAGCAGCGCATCCGGATGGCGGACCAGACCGACCAGGTCTGGCACTGCTTCCTGCCCGACGTCCGGCCCGGCCAGCGCTACGGATATCGCGCCTTCGGGCCCTACGAGCCCCGGCGCGGGCATCGGTTCAACCCCAACAAGCTGCTGATCGATCCGTACGCCAAGCGGATCGACGGCGGGGTGCGCTGGAGCGACCGGCTGTTCGGCTACCGCATCGGCGCCGACGACGCGGACGAGGAGCCGGACGACCATGACTCGGCCCCGCACGTGCCGAAGGGGGTGGTGGTCAACACCGCCTTCGTCTGGGGCCCCGATCGCCAGCTGCGCATCCCCTGGGAGCGGACCCTCATCTACGAGGTCCACGTCAAGGGCTTCACCCAGCAGCACCCGGACGTCCCTGCCGAGCTGCGGGGGACGTACGCCGGGTTGGGCTCCGGGGCGGCGATCGACTACCTGACCTCGCTGGGGGTCAGCGCCGTCGAGCTGCTGCCGGTCCATCACCACGTCACCGACCGCCACCTGGCCGAGCGCGGCCTGACCAACTACTGGGGTTACAACACCATCGGCTTCTTCGCACCCGACAGCCGCTACTCGGCCACCGGTGAGCCGGTCAGCGAGTTCAAGACCATGGTCCGCCGCCTGCACGATGCGGGCATGGAGGTGATCCTGGACGTGGTCTACAACCACACCGGCGAGGGGAACCATCTGGGGCCCACCCTCAGCTTC
>JBOGSY010000081.1:0-7893 GCA_050691915.1 Candidatus Limnocylindria bacterium
AGGCGACGAGCAGCTGTACCCCGGCGGCGCGACGCTGTACCGCTGGACCTGGCAGGACCGGCTCCAGTTCGGCGGCGTGCTGCTCCTGCTGGGCGCCGGCTTCGGCGCTCTGGTCGGCGCGGCGGTCGACCGCGGGCGGCTGGGGGCGTCGTGGCGCGGCGAGGGCGTGCCGTTCGGCGCCGCCGTCGCGCTGCCGTTCATGGCCGCGCCGCTCCTCTACTGGGGAGCGCCGATGGGGGAAGTGGCGGCGTTCGGGCTGGCCGCGGCGGGATCGCTCCCGACCGCGCGCTCCCTGGCCGACCGTCATCCGGTGGAGCGCTGGCCCGCGGCGCTGTTCGGGGAATCGGTGGCAATCGCCATCACCGTGGCCATGACCAGCCTGCGCGCGGTGGACGTCGCGGAGCCGTCGACCGGTGTGCCGCTGGACCGCGTCCTGCTACTGGCGGGCATCACCCTGCTGCCGGGAGCCGTCGTCGCGTCCCTGGCCGGCCGGACGTCGGAGCAGCGCACCGAGACCGTGCTCCTGGGCCTGGGGCCGGGGATCGCCGGCCTGAGCCTGGCCTTCACGTTCCCGAACCCGGCCCCGGCCATCGCCTGGTTCGGGGTCGCGCTCGGCTGGCGCCGCCTGGTCGGCTCCTCGATCATCGACGGACTGCGAGCGATGGGCCGCCCGAAGGCATCGGTTGCAGCCATGCCCCTGGCCGGCCCGACCGACGATCCCCCGGAGCCGACCGGCTGGCGGTTCATCGGCCTCCGGATCCGCGACCTGGCTGCGCTGGGCCTCGCCGCGGTTGCGGGCGTGGGCGTGCTGCTGACGTGCTGCGACACATGGGTGCTGATCATCGGCCTCGCCTTGGGCGCGGCCGCCGGGGTGGCCCTCCGGCGCGGCCTGCTGGGACCGGCCTGGCGCGAGGCCGCCATCCCGGTGGCCTGCGCGCTCGCCATCCCGGTCTTTGGCGCGGGCATGCTCCAGGGCGGCGGCGGCATGGCGCAGGCTGCGGCCCTGGGCCTCACCTCGCTCGGGGCGCTGCCGGTGGCGCAGCTGATCGCCGAGCGCCACCGGGATGCCGGATGGCGGCGGATCATCATGGTCGCCAGTCTGGCCCTGGCGGGCCTCTCCGTCCTGATGGTTGCGGCGCTGCCGGTGCCCGGGGACGGCTGGTACCTGGCGGCACGGGCGGAGCGTTACCTGGTGATGGGCCTCATCGCGCTGGTCCCCGGCCTGATCGTCGCCTTCAGCCGTGCGCCGGGGGCCGGGGCCGGGATCGCCGACCGCCTGGACTCGCTGGCCCTGGGCGCCACCCCGGGAGCGGCCATGACGGTGCTGCCACCGGTCTTCGGCCCCGTCCCGCTGGTCGCCTGGATCGTGGTCCTGATCGCCTGGCGGCGGCTGACCATCGCGCCGCTGCTCGGCCTGGCGCAGCGCACCCAGCGCCAGCGCGACCTGGCGGTGGTGGCGGTCGAGGCCGAGCGCGCGCGCCTGGCGGCGGACCTGCACGACGATGCCCTCCAGGAGCTGACCGCCCTGGTGCGCCGCCTGGACGGCGCGGGCGATGCGGAGGGCGCCGAGCTGGCGCGCGGCGTGGCCGAGCGGCTGCGGGCCATCACCTCCGACCTGCGCCTGCCGCTGCTCGACGACCTAGGCGCCGGCCCGGCGCTGGAGTGGCTGGTGGGCCGCTTCCGGCCGCTGGCGGACGGCGAGGTCCGGCTCGAGCGGGTAGACCCGCAGCGGCCACCGGCCGGCGTTGAGCTCGCGGTTTTCCGGGTGGCGCAGGAAGCGCTGGCGAATGCCATCAAGCACGGCAGGCCGCCCATCACCGTCCGCTACCGGGTCGACGAGACCGGCAGCGTCTCGCTCAGCGTGGACGACGAGGGACCCGGCATCGACCCGCGGGCGGCGGAGGAGGCGCTCCACGCCGGCCACCTGGGCGTGGCCAACATGCAGCAGCGGGCGCAGCAGATCGGCGCCCTGCTGGACATCCGGCGCTGGCCGGGTGGCGGGACGCACGTGGCGCTCGAGTGGCGGCCGCAGTGATCCGCGTCGCCATCCTCGACGACCACCCCGTGGTGCGGGCCGGGACGGCGGCCATCATCGAAGGAGCGGACGACCTCGCCCTGGTCGGCACCGCGGCCACGCTGGACGAGGCGCAGCCGCTGCTGGACGCCGACGTGGTGGACGTCCTGCTGCTCGACCTGCGGCTGGGCCAGGAGTTTGGCCTGGGCGTCTTCGAGGGCGCGGCCCGCCGCCTGCCGGCGATCGTGGTCGTGACCTCGTACGACTACCCGCAGTACGTGGACGCCGCCTTGCGCCTGGGCGCGACCGGCTACGTCCTCAAGACGGCGCCCATCCAGGAGCTGCTGGATGCCATTCGCCGCGCCGCCACGGGCAAGCTCAGCTACGACCTGCGCCCGGGTCGCCGCTCCCCCACCGTCAGCGCCCGCGAGCGGCAGGTCGTTGCCGCCGTGGTCGACGGGCTCTCCAACGACGAGATCGCCGGGCGCCTCGGCATCTCGCCCAAGACGGTGGAGTCGCACCTGCGGCGCCTCTTCGAGCGCCACGAGGTGGCCTCGCGCACGGAGCTGGCCACGCGGGCCCTGCGTGACGGCTGGCTGGAGGTGCCACCCGAGGCCTGACGGGCTCCGGCCCTGCCTGCGCTAGACTCACCGCACCCATGACCGACGAGCAGCGCGACGACCGGATCATCACCCGAACCCAGCTCCAGCCGACCCAGATCGAGGTCGACCAGCAACTGCTGCGCGACGAGGACCTCCTCAACGAGGAGCACCTGCGCCGGATGGATCAGGTGCTCCTGCGTCGCAACCTGGACCACGCCCGGATGTTCAGCCGCAAGCTGTCGCTGGAGCTCCAGCAGTACGTCCACCTCTACACCCCGGAGGCCAACGAGCTGCGGCGCCGGATCGAGAAGTACATGATCATGGAGCGCATGATCGAGCGCGAGATGGCCCGCCGGCACACGTACTAGCCCATCGGTCCCAGGCCCGCCCGGCACCCGGATTGTGGATAGCGCCGCCACCCGCGGTGCCCGGTGTGGATAACTCCAGGCACCGGCGGCAAGGCTCCCCGGACCCACCTGCCCCGGGCCCGTCCGCCGCCCGACCGGGCCTCTGCTCAGGCCGTTGACGGTGCCGGGCTGGGGATCGCCCGATGGTCCTGCTCGGGCGTCCCCTGGCGCCCGGCCAGTACGGCCCGCACCCAGGCTGACAGCCGCGGCATCTCGTACAGGGTGAACGTCAGTCCCCTCTCGGCCAGCTGCTCGTGGCTCCAGCCGTTGAACTCGCGCCGAGCGGCGACCGCGCACATCTCGTCGTACAGCTCCGGCCAGCCGACGTGCCGGCGGCGATGGCAGAACCGGATGAATTCGGCGACGTCCGGGGGCGGCACCTGGCCCGCGGTGTCGGCCTGGACGGGTCGCGCGGAGGGCGCGGGCGACCGGTCGGACATGGCGAGGAAGCCTCCCAAGAATGGCTGGATCGGAACTGGCTCGGGCTGCGAGGACGCGGATGAGTGCTAATGAGGATATGCGTCGGCGGCGAATGCTACGCGCCTGAATCGGCATTGCGAAGGGGGTCTGTCCACCAAGTTATCCACAACAATTTCCACAGCGCTCGATCGGGTGGACAGGACCGATGCGGACGGTGGAAAGCCGAGGTCGCGGCGGAGTTCGCGGCGGCGCGCCAGCGGGTATCGTTGCCAGCTTGAGTCCGAAGGAAGCTGCTCGAGAGCTCCTCACCCGCGTGGGCATGGTCGCTCCCGGGCGCCTCGTCCTCCTCCTGCGGAACGGACTGCGCTACGTCGAGGGCGGGCACTGGATGCGGGCCCACGGCTACCGGGTCCCGCTCAGGGTCCGCAGCCGGCGCGAGCTCTTCGCCGTGGCGGCCCGCGAGGTCGCAGGCCGGCGGGTGCTCTACCTGGAGTTCGGCGTGTGGCGCGGCGACTCGCTGCGTGCCTGGATGGAGCTCCTGCCGGGCGATGCGCTGCTGCATGGCTTCGACAGCTTCGAGGGACTGCCGGAGTCGTTCACCAGCCACGACATCGGCACCTTTGCGACCGGCGGCCAGGCGCCGGACGTCCGGGATCCGCGCGTCTCCTTCTTCAATGGCTGGTTCGAGCAGACGCTGCCCTCGTATCGCCCGCCCGACCATGACGCGCTGATCGTGAACATGGACGCGGACCTCTACTCGTCCACCATCTTCGTGCTGAGGTCATTGCGCCCCTGGATCCGGCCCGGCACGCTGGTCCTCTTTGACGAGTTTCATATCGCCGAGCACGAGCCGCGCGCCTTCGACGACCTCGTCCGCGAGACCGGCCTGCGGTTCCGGGTGGTGGCGGCGGACCAATCCCTGACTCACGTCCTGTTCGCCTGCGTCCCCGGAGACGAGCCTCCCGCGAACAGGTCGAGGGAAGGTACTGGCGCCAGCTGATCGGGGAACCCCAGCGTCCTGGCGCGGGGATTTCACGCGACTTGGGTCGCGGCTGGATGGCGCCGCCGTGGATCCGTCGCGCCCAGCCAGCCGGGCGACCGCCTCGCATCGGCTTGCATGCGGCGGTAGGCTTGTGCGGGGCGCCCACTACAGGAGGAGGTATACCCGTGCCAGATGAACGAGAGATTGGCCGCCGAGTCAAGGAGAGCATCATCGGCACCGTCCGTGGCACAGGTGAGATCACCGAAGCCGCGGTCGGCACGCTCTCCTCGGCAGTGCAGCGGACGCTCAAGGAGGTCGGGGCCACCGGGGGCAGCGCGGCCGACCTCGCGATCGGAGCCGTCAAGGGAACGATTGGCGCGGTTGGCGACGTCATCGGCCTCAGCGCCCTCACCGCCGCCAACACGGTGAGCACCACGGCGGAGGCAGCATCATCCGCGGCAGCCTCGGTCGGCAATGCCGCCAAGGCGGCCGTGCTCGGCAGCGTTCGCGGATCCGCCGAGGCTGGCGTTGGAACGCTCGAGGCGATCGGCCAAACCAGCCGCAGCGCCGTGAGCGAGGCTTCCGCGACAGGCGCCGACATCACGGCCGCCGCCGTCGGCGCGGTCGAGGGCGCCATCGAGATCGCCAAGGACACCGCCGTCAATGCCGAGGATGCGGCTGCGGCGGCGGCGGGAGGGGCGATCGAAGCCGCGGCCGACATCGGCGAGGTGGCCGCGACACGCGTGAAGGCTGCGGTCGAGGGCACGATCCAGGGCGTGAAGGTCGTCGCCAAGAAGATCGTCAGCTGAGTAGACCGGCAGATCGGCCGCGCCTACCGCGGCTCGCGTTCAGCCGCGTCGCCGCGCGCCATGCCGGCTGCAACCGTTTTGCGCTGCTCATGCCAGGATGGACGGCAGGTTGGCGGCGAGGTCCCAGGCACCGATTGCGACCAGCGCCACGCCAAGCACGAGCTGCAGCGTCCGCTCGTGGCGCACGACCGCCCGCGCCAGGTCGGCCCCGCGTGCCTGGCCGAGGGTCCCCAACAGGAAGAGCGGTAGTCCGAAGCCGAGCCCGAAGACACCGAAGAACAGCAGGCGACCCAGCGCGTCAGCAATGGTGAGGCTGAAGGCGAAGATCCCGACCAGGAAGGGCCCGCTGCACGGGATCGCAATCGGCGCGAAGAGGAGGCCGTAGCTGAAGGCGCCGACCGCCGATCCCCTGCCGCCAAGGGCGGCCGGCGATGGTTGGGGCAGACGGGCAAACGGGTTGAGGCCGAGCAGGAGCAGGACCCCCAGACCGATGAGCAACAGGTCGGCCACGGGCAGCACCAGCCGGTTGAAGTCGCCGGATGGCACAGCCAGCGCGGCGATGAGCCCACCGATGATGAGCATGCCGGTGACGACGCCCGACCACACCAGCAGGGCGGCCATTGCGGGAGGCAGGCGGTGGGACCGCCCCTCGGCATCGGATCCCAGTGGGGTGAGCGCGGTGTTGTTCGTCAGATAGGCCAGGAAGGCAGGGTAGAGCGGCAGGATGCAGGGCGTGACGGTGGCGGCGATGCCCGCGGCGAGGGCGCCTGCGTAGACCTCCATCGCCCGCCGGCCTAAGCTGCCGCAAGCTCGGCGATCAGCTCTTGGGCACTCCGCACCCGGCCGAACTCGAGCGCCCGGATCTGTCCGTCGGTGGAGACCACGAACGTGGGCGTCGACGGCGGGTTGGTGACCCCGAAGCCGTAGGCATCGGTCAAGAGCTTGACCAGCTCGGCATCCGCCTTCGCGAAGCGCCAGTCGAACCCCTCGCGCAGGGCGTATGCGGCGAGGTCCTCCGGACGCTCATTGGGGTCGACGTCGATGCCGACCGAGTGGAAGTCCGCCAGGCCATGGGCCTGGACCACCTCGCGCTGTTGCGCCAGGCAGGTCGTGCACCAGATGGCCATCGCCTCCACCAGCACGGGCTGATCGCTCGCGAGCTGTCCGAGCGTGAAAGGCTGGCCAGACCTCACGTCCACCAGCTCGAAGTCCAGGATGGCGCGCGGCGTCGTTCCCGGCAGGGCCACCCGGGCTCCCTTCCCGGGGCGCAGCAGTGCACGCCCCGAGCAGGACGAGGCCAACGAGCGTGGTGGCGAGCAGGCGGTTCACGCACCGAGTGTCGAGCCACAACCCGCGCGCAGCAGTAAGCGCGGCTACGGCGGCCCTACCCTTCGCTCGACAGGAGCGCATCGGCCACCTCGGTCAGATCCGCTCCGACGACGTCGGGGATGGGTGCCAGCAAGACCCGCTCAAACGGCCCATCCAGGGCACGCAGGTCGAGCAGCGTCTCGTTGACGTCGAAGGCGAGAACGACGGGTCGCATGTCAGTCACTGGCATCGGGAGACTCAGGGTAAGGCTGCCCGCCGGCAGGCGCCAGCCGATGATCCTACGATCCGGGCCACACGCGGTAGCCCTGGCCGAAGGCGGCGAAGCCGAACCAGTACGGCGTATCGACCTGAAGAGGGCGCAGGCTCTCGCCCGCCAGTGCTCCTGCGGTCGCCTCCCCCAGCATGTTCCAGCTGGACCCAGTGTTGCGGTCGACCAGCGTGCTGCCCCGCAGTTCGAAGGACAACGTCGCTCCTGCCTGCCGTCGGTCGAAGGCGACGGCCGTGCCGACTTGGTCGCCGCGCTCGATGAGCTCGTTGCCCAGCACGCTCCGTACGCCGGGCTGCCACCAGACGACGACCGGCAGGCCGCCGACCTCTGTCTCGACCAGCCCGCCGGCAGCGGCCAGGCGGCGGAACGGGAAGACCAAAGTCTCGCCGTCCGCGCTCACCACCGCGACGCGCTCCTTGGCATCCAGGCAGCCGTCACCGCCTTCGCAGGCCAGCAGCTCCGCCTCCTTGAAGAACGGGTTGCGCTCGACGCGATCCCAACCGGGGTAGGGGTTCTGGCCGTAGGGCCGGTCGTAGCCGGTTGCCCGGTCCACGACCCCAGCGTCGGGATGGGCAGACCGGAACTCGAACCATGCCACCAGGCTGGACGGCAGGATCTCCAGGTGTCGTCCGGCGTGGGTGCCCACCAGGCCGACGCCGGTCGCCTGCTGCCACCACGTCTCGGTCTGGCGGTCGTACATCACCAGGTCGCTGCGCCGCAGGTACCCGCTCACGCCGAAGTCGAGGGCAACCCCTTCGACGCGCGCGTCGAAGACGACGGCGGTGTGGCACAGCGGGCAGAAGGTGACGACGGTCGGCTCATCGCCCAGGACGTCGTTCACGACCTCGTGCCACAGGAGGACCTGGAGCGGGTAGGCACGCCATTGGCCATTGCGCTCCACGGCGATGACCGGTTCGTCGTCGCCGATCCAGTCGACCTCCGCGGCCGTCACGACCGCCGGCTGATGGAGGGCGGGAATGCCGTCCCGCCGGGGAAGCGCCCGCACGAAGTCGTCGAGCGACACGCCGTCGGCCAGGCGCCCGAAGTCGGTCCGCCATGCGC
>JBOGSY010000082.1:0-7861 GCA_050691915.1 Candidatus Limnocylindria bacterium
GCCTCATACAGAGCCATCAGCCTCGGATACGAAAGCGTTTGGCCCTTAGCCTCCCTCGCGAAGCCCGGTGCCCGCTTGGTGCCCATGACCCATGACGACGTGACGACCGACAGGTCCGTAATGAGACGTGTCGCAAGGGCCTGCTCACTAACGCTCACAGACTCCGACAAGTCAGTCCCCACCCAGAGCCATCCTCGCTGGATTGCAAGCGGCTTGAACGTATCCAGCAGAACCGTTTTCCCGACGCCACGCAGCCCAGTGAGAATGAGATTCTCAAGGATCGTGTCCTGGACAAGGAGGCGCTCAAACTCGCGGGTGGCGTCCTCGCGTCCAGCCAGATGGGGCGGCATGTGCCCTGCACCTGGCCGGTATGGGTTGGCGAATGCTGGAGGTGCAGTCTTCACCACTATTGCGTGTCTCCCCTAAACTGCGTCATGTGACGCAGTTTAGCCCCCGTTCCGAGCTTAGTCAACCCTCTAATAGTACGTTAGAACGCGACAGACTGCTGTCGCAACCCTCAAGCATCATCGCAGTATGAACAGGTTGAGCCGCACGGAACGCGCACAGATCATCGCGCTGCTGGTCGAGGGCAACTCCATCCGCTCCATCAACCGGCTGACCGGCTTTGCCCAGAACACGATCATGAAGCTGCTGCGCGACCTCGGTGCGGCCTGCGCCGAATATCAGGACCGCACGCTCCGCGGCCTGCCGACTACGTCGGTCGAGTGCGACGAGATTTGGGCCTTCTGCCACGCCAAGGCCAAGAACGTTCCGGAGCAGCACAGGGGCGAGTACGGCTATGGCGACGTGTGGACGTGGACCGCCATTGATCAGGATTCTCGCCTGATCGTTTCCTGGCTCGTGGGTACCCGCGAGGCTGAGGATGCGCTCGCCTTCGCTCTTGACCTACGCTCACGCCTCGCCAATCGCGTACAGATCACCACAGACGGCCACCTAGGCTATCTGACCGCCATCGAGCGGGCGTTCGGCAGGGACGTGGACTACGCCATGCTGATCAAGACCTTCGGAGTCGAGTCGAGCAGTGACGGATCGCCCACGGCCCGCCGTTACTCGCCCAACAAGGTGACCTCGCAGGAAGTCCGCGTGGTGACAGGCAATCCGGACCGCGAGCGCATCTCGACCTCATACGTCGAACGCCAGAACCTGAACATCCGGATGGGGATGCGACGCTTTACGCGGCTGACGAACGCCTTCTCAAAGAAGGTCGAGAACCACACGGCAGCGGTCACACTCCAGTTCATGTACCACAACTTCGCTCGACCGCATCGGTCGCTGGCGAACCCGTATTCGCGGACTCCCGCTATGGCCGCTGGCGTGAGCGACCATGTTTGGACGTTGCAGGAGATCGCGGCGCTTCTGGACTAGGCTCCGCTACCTCACCGAGATCATCCTCGGATGCCCGCGCGGCGTAATCGTCGCGGATGCGGTCCGCAACAGGCTGTGTGGCGGCGGTAGCGCGTTCGCTAGCGATCAGCTCTGCGCTCGTCGGCATGGCGTCAGGCGTGGGCGCACGCGGCAGCGCCGGCGCGGGGACTGGTGGCTTCTCTGCCTGCCATGCGCGTTCGTTGATTAGGTCACTGACCCGTACAAGGCGAATGTCGAGGTCACCCTCGGCTCGCACGCGGGCCGTCTCCTCGACCGCACCCTTTGTGAAGCTGAACGCGACGACATACCCAACCCGCTTTCCGCTGCGCGCAACGGCCGTCTCGAAGTTGTCCACCACATTCCGCCCGACGCGCGATGACTGCTTGACCTGAATGGGTTCTCGAAGGAAGAACGTGTAGCCGTCGATCCCCATGTCACCCGTCTTTCGAGGGGCGTGGGTGCCCTGCATCTGCTGGATCACCCAGTTCTGGAACTCGAACGGCCGCAGCTCGTGCAGCGCCTCCTCCGTGTCCCTCAGGTCGCGAATCCTGGCCCCGACGCGAATTGTCGCGAGCCGTTCCTTGATCAACCGGCAGGCCGTTGGTGAAATGTCGATGCCCGCCCATCGGCGCTTTTCGAGGGCGGCGGCCACGACGCTAGTACCGCAGCCACAGAACGCGTCGAACACCACGTCGCCCTTGTTCGAGCTGACCTTGATGATCCGTCTCAGCAGGTCGAGGGGCTTCTGGGTGGGGTAGCCGATGCGCTCCCGCGACATGTTGTGGATCGGCGGAATGTCCGTCCACACGTCCTGTAGGGGCACCCCCGGCATCGTGTCGGCGTAGCGTTTGAACATCGGCATCCCGCCGGGCTTCTTTGGCCAGTGGATCTCACCCGCAGCGTCCTTCGCATCCAGAGCGTCCGGTGGATACGCCCAATGCCGGCCCTTTGCCGTCACGTCGATCCCGCGCCACGGCAAACCCGTTGCGCCTTGACGCGTGCCAGCGCCAGTCAGGTCTGATCGCCGCCAGCGGCGATCATCCGCGTCCTTGTGGGTGTAGAAGGCGTCGAGATAGGTGGGGTCGTATGCCTGATGCAGCCGATTCCACGTGTACCGCTGGGACTTGGTGTACACGAGCAGCGTGTCGTGGATTGGGCCGGGGCGGCGAGCGCTGCTATGAGCGCTGGTCCGCTTCCAGATCACTTCGCCCAGGAATTGCTCGCGGCCAAAGATGCCGTCCAGCACGACCTTGAGGTAGTGGCTGGCGTTCGGATCACAATGCAGCCACATCGTTCCCGTCGGCTTCAGGATGCGGTGGATTTCGATCATCCGCTCCTTCATCCACTCGACGTAGACATTGATGCCACCCGCCCACCGGTCCTCGAAGGATCGAACCTCGGCCTCCTCGCCCCAGATCACCTCGTACTGGCGATTAGAGAAGAACGGCGGGTCGAGATAGGCCAGGTCCACCTGCTCAGCGGAAAACTCGCGCATCCAGTCGAGGTTTTCGCCACGGTAGATCGTGTCGGTTTCGAGGCGTGACGGCATTGGTCCACCATCCCCCGCAGACACGATGAGGGGGACCCGTACCGTCGGGCGCACCACAAGGGACAGTGGTTGCCCGCTCAAAGGGGGACGATAGTACTGCCCGGCGTCAACTACGCCTAGGCCCGGGCTCAGATCAGGCGCCACTACCGCCCACCTCAAACTGATGCACTACCCGATAATCTGGATGGTAGTCATAATCATGACTGATGACCAGGGACCGATGGACCTGGGGCGCATCGAAGCCTTCGTGAGCGTGGCCGGCACCGGGTCCATCACCCGCGCCGCGGAGGCCCTGTTCGTGACCCAGCCGGCGCTGACCGCACGCCTCCAGGCGCTGGAGGCGCAGCTGGGCGCGCAGCTGCTCGTGCGATCGCGCCATGGCAGCCGCCTGACCGATGCCGGACGCGCTCTCCTGCCCCACGCCCAGCGGGCCCTCGCCGCCCTGGCGCGCGGCCGGGACGCCGTCGCCGACGTGCACGCCGGCGGCGCAGGCCGGCTGACCATTGGTGCCGCTCCCGCCGTCAGCACCTTCGTGCTGCCCGCCATGCTGCACCGCTTCCAGGCGAGCCACCCGCTGGTCCGCCTGTCGGTGCGGAGCGGCCACTCGGAGGAGGTGCTCCAGATGGTGCTGCGCGAGGAGGTCGAGATCGGCCTGATGCGCCCGATCCAGCATGCGGAGGTCACCGCCACCCTGCTCTACGAGGACGAGCTGGTCCTGGTGGTGCACCGCGGCCATCGGTTCGCGACCTCCGGCCACGTCCGGATGGGGGAGCTGGCCAGCGAGCACCTCATCCTGTTCGACCGGACGAGCTCCTACCACGAGCTGACCAGCGCCATCGTGCGGCAGGCAGGCATCGCGCCGCGGGGACAGCTGGAGGTGGACAACATCGACGCCGCCAAGCGCATGGTCGAGCAGCGGCTGGGGATTGCGCTCCTGCCGCGGACATCGGTCCAGGCGGAGGTGGGCAGCGCGCGCCTGGTGCCGGTCACCATCACCGACATGCCACCCATCCGTCGCCAGATCGTGGTCGCCCGCCGCCGGGACGCCGGCGAGGTCACGCCGGTGCTCGCGGCCTTCCTGGCGACCCTCGACGACCTGCGGCCCAGCGAGGAGCGCGCGCACCGTTTCCTGGCGTGAACGCTGCCGTGCAGCCGTGCAGCCGTGCAGCCGTGGTGCACAACCAGTCCCTGACAGCTGCGCGCGACCGGCGCGACCGTCCGAATGCGCGCTGGCGCCCGAGCCGGCCCGACCCTGCTCGCGTCAGACCCCAGCCGTGCAGCCGTGCAGCCGTGCAGCCTGCTGCACCACCCTTCCCGCGGTGGCGGCGACGCCCTACGATGTGCGGCACATGGATACGGATCGCGCCGCGTCGATTCCGCTGCTGGCAGCCCTGAAGCCGAAGGCCCGTGAGCAGGTGCTGCGGACCGCGCGGCAGCAGGATTACGCTGCCGGCGACGTGATCGTGGCCGAGGGCGACCCGGCCACCCGCCTCTACCTGATCGTCAGCGGCACGGCCCGGGTGGAGCAGGGGGAGTCGGGCGCGGTGGGGCGCCTGGGAGCGGGCGAGTTCTTCGGGGAGCTGGCCCTCATCGAGGAGCACGGCCGCACCGCCACCGTGATCGCGGAGACGCCCCTGACCTGCCTGCTTATCTCCGCCTGGGAGTTCCGCGCCTCGCTGGAGGAGCACCCCGAGATGGCGATCCCCATGCTGCACGCCATCATCGCCCGCCTGCACCGCCGGGAGCACCACGCGGGCTAGTCGGGCCTCTAGAATCCCCAGGATGACGATGGACGAGCGGACCACCGCATCCCCGGACGACGCGGCCACGATCGAGAACCTCCTCCGCGAGGACCGTACCTTCCCGCCGTCAGCCGACTTCGTGGCGCATGCGCTCCTCGACGATGCGAGCATCTACGAGCGGAGTGCATCAGAGGAAGGCTTCCGCGCCTTTTGGGCGGAGGAGGCGCAGCGGATCGACTGGATCGAGCCGTGGAGCGAGGTCCTGGACTGGCAGCTGCCCTATGCCAAGTGGTTCGTCGGCGGCAAGCTGAACATCAGCGCCAACTGCCTGGACCGCCACGTGGCCAACGGCCTCGGCGAGCGGGTGGCCTATTACTGGGAGGGCGAGCCCGGCGACACCCGAACCGTCACCTACCGGGACCTCCTCGACGAGACCTGCCGGATGGCGAATGCCCTGCGGGCCCTGGGCGTGAAGAAGGGCGACCGGGTGGCCATCTACATGCCCATGATCCCGGAGCTGCCGGTGGCCATGCTGGCCTGCGCCCGGATCGGGGCGCCGCACAGCGTCGTGTTCGGCGGCTTCTCGGCGGACGCGCTGGCGGGGCGGATCGACGACGCGCGCTGCACGGTGGTCATCACCGCCGACGGCGGCTACCGCAAGGGCGCCAGCGTTCCGCTCAAGCGCAACGCGGACGAGGCCATCGACCGGACCTCATCGGTCCAGCACTGCGTGGTTGTGCGGCGCACGGGTGAGGATGTCGCCTGGTTCCCGGATCGCGACCACTGGTGGCACCAGCTGACCGCCGAGCAGCCATCCACCGCCGAGCCTGAGCCGATGGATTCGGAGGACCTGCTCTACCTGCTCTACACCTCCGGCACGACCGCCAAGCCCAAGGGCATCATGCACACCACCGGTGGCTACCTGGTGGGCACCGCCACGACGCATCGGTACATCTTCGACATCCGCCCGGAGACCGATGTCTACTGGTGCATGGCCGACATCGGCTGGGTGACCGGCCATTCGTACATCGTCTACGGCCCCCTCGCCAACGCTTCGACCGGCATCATCTACGAGGGCGCCATCGACTTCCCGGACAAGGACCGATGGGCCCAGGTCGCGGCCAGGTACCGCGCCACCATCCTGTACACCGCCCCCACCGCCATCCGGGCCCTGATGAAGTACGGCCACGAGGAGTTCGCCCGCGACGACCTCAGCTCGCTGCGCCTGCTGGGCAGCGTGGGCGAGCCGATCAACCCCGAGGCGTGGGCCTGGTACTGGCGCCACGTCGGCGGCGAGCGCTGCCCGGTGGTCGATACCTGGTGGCAGACCGAGACGGGCATGATCCTGATCACGCCGCTGCCCGGTATCACCACCCTGAAGCCGGGATCGGCCACGCAGCCGTTCCCCGGGGTCAAGGCGGACGTGGTCGACGAGGCCGGCAACTCCGTGCCGCTGGGCCGCGGCGGCTACCTGGTCCTGGAGCGGCCCTGGCCGGCCATGCTGCGCGGCATCTACGGCGACCCGGAGCGCTATGAGCAGACCTACTGGAGCCGCTACCCAGGACGCTACTTCGCCGGCGACGGCTGCAAGCGGGACGAGGAGGGCTACTACTGGCTGCTGGGCCGGGTGGACGACGTCATGAACGTCTCCGGCCATCGGATCAGCACCACCGAGGTCGAGTCGGCGCTCGTCTCGCACGCCGCCGTGGCCGAGGCGGCGGTGGTCGGCCGCACGGACCCGATCACCGGCCAGGGGATCTTCAGCTACGTGATCCTGCGCACCGGCCACGATCCGTCCGACCAGCTGGCCGCCGACCTGCGCGAGCACGTGGCCGAGATGATCGGCAAGTTCGCCCGGCCCAAGCAGATCTTGTTCACCCCGGACCTGCCCAAGACCCGCTCCGGCAAGATCATGCGGCGGCTGCTGCGCGACATCGCCGAGCAGCGCACCCTGGGGGACGTGACCACGCTGGCCGACGCGGCGGTGGTGAGCACCATTCGCGAGCAGTCAGGCACCGCCGAGGAGTAGCCTGCTCAGGCGCAGTCGGGCAGCGGGTAGTCGTCGCCGATCGACATCGCGTGGTCGCCGTCGGAGAAGGCGTAGGCGAAGAAGGTCAGCGCCACCGGCGTCCCGGTCGCGATCCCGGGGTTGCCGCCGGTCCCCAGCAGCGTCACGGCTGCACCGCCGGTCGATGGGCGGACGGTGGTGCTGCCGGCCGTCCAGCTGTCCACGATGACGCACTGCTTGCCGTCCACCTGCCGGAACCAGCTGCTCTCACCTGGACCCTCGGTCACGCGGGTGTGGATGCAACGGTGCGCATCCTCGCCCCGCGCGGCCAGGCTGAACACCGAGCGCATGTCGCTCGCCATGGCGCTGTCGCCGGGCCAGCCGCTGAGCACCGCCGGATCGACGATGGCGGAGTCCTTGACCTGGTACTCGACCACCACGTCCTGGCCCAGCGCCGGCCGCAGGCGGAGCACGCCGCCCGCCTCATCCGGGCGACCGCAGGCAATGGCCATCAGTTGGGCGTACACCGTGGGGGTCTCGTTCGCGCCCATCTGGGCGCTGAAGCAGGCCTCTCCCCTGATCGCCCGCAGCAGCTCAAGGGTGCCCAGCTCGATCTCGTCGAATGCCGACGCCGGGATGGCCAGCTCGCCGATCCGGATCGGATCGGCTGCCACCGGCGAGTCCCCGGAACCGGCGATAAGGACGTCACCCGTCACCTGGTCGCAGTGCAGGAGGGTCTCGTCCTCGACCAGCGGCACCATGAACGGGTCGTCCTGAGTCCCGCTGGCCGCCCAGCCGCGGGCGCCGCCTAGCGACACGATTCGGTACCAGTCATAGCCGTCCGCCGGGGTGGGACCCTCGAGCAGGCGGGCCACCGCGCCCTCAACCAGCGAGACCTGGCTGGTAGCATCCAGGCTCGGCTCGGCGCGCACGTTTAGCTGGCCCACGGAGACGGTGACCCAACCGTCGCCCAGGGATTGCAGCGGCCCACGCGAGGGCACCGGGGTCGAGTCGGGCGAGCTGCTGGGGCTGGGGCTCGTGCTCGGCTCGGCGGTGGGCGTGGCGGCTGCGGTGGGGGTCGCGCTGGGTGAGGCGTCGGGGAGCAGGCTGGGCGCGTCGCGGTCGAAGAGGAGCGATCCGGCCACGGCATTGCCGACGGCCGCGGCCGTCAGCAGC
>JBOGSY010000083.1:0-7761 GCA_050691915.1 Candidatus Limnocylindria bacterium
GGTGGTGGTAACGGCCACGATTCCGGCGTTTCGTCGCGGGATCACCACCTGGTGGTGGAATCGGCGACGATTCGGCCACGATTCGAGCCCTGGGCGGTTTTTTGCGGCACATCGTGGCTGTTAGCACCAGCCGGTGGTGAAAAGCTCGCGAATCGGCGCGCCTGCGAAGCGGCGCCTGCGCCACGTCGCCCCCCGCTCGTGGCCGGTCCCGCTCGTGGCCGGTCCCGCTCGTGGCCGGTCCCGCTCGTGGCCGGTCCCGCTCGTGGCCGGCCGACTTCGTCGCGGGATCACCACCTGGTGGTGGTAACGGCCACGATTCGGGCGTTTCGTCGCGGGATCACCACCTGGTGGTGGAATCGGCAACGATTCGGCCACGATTCGGGCCCTGGGCGGTGCTTCGCGGCACATCGTGGCTGTTAGCACCAGCCGGTGGTGAAAAGCTCGCGAATCGGGGCATCGGCCGCGGCACTTTGGGCCCGCGGCGCCGGCGCACCTGCACAACCCGCCCCTGCGGCGGTTCCGCGCACCCTGCGGCGGTTCCGCGCACCCTGCGGCGGCTCCGCGCACCCTGGGCGGCTCCGCGCACCCTGGGCGGCTCCGCGCACCCTGCGGCGGCTGTGCGCTCCCCGAGCGGCGGCTGTGCGCTCCCCGAGCGGAGGCTCCAGCTCCCCGTGGACTACTCCTCCGGCTCCGCCTCCAGCGGCAGCCGGTCGTCCACGAAGACGGCGATGCTGACGATCCGGTCCCCGAGCCCGGGCTTCATGACGGTCACGCCGCGGGAGGCCCGGCGGTACCGGTTCACGCTGGAGACCTGGGTGCGCAGGATGGTGCCCTCCTCGGTGATCAGCATCATCTCCTCGTCCTCGCGGCCGACCACCCGGACCGCGGCCACGTCGCCGGTGTCGCGGTTGAGCGAGTTGGCGATCACGCCCCCGGTGGCCCGATGCTTGACGGGGAACTCGTCCAGGGGGGTCCGCTTCCCGTAGCCCTGCTCGGTGACGACCAGCAGCTCGCCATCCGGCTGGACGATCTCCATCCCGATCACCTCGTCGCCGGGGCGCAGGCGGATGCCGGTCACGCCGCGCGTGTCGCGGCCCATCGGTCGCACCTCGTGCTCGTGGAAGCGGGCGGCCTGCCCCTTCCGGGTGGCCAAGATGACGTCGTCGGAGCCATCGGTCAGGCCCACCCAGCGGAGCTCGTCGCCGTCCACCAGGCTGATCGCGATCAGGCCGTTGGCCCGGATCTTGGCGTACTCGGCCAGGGAGGTCTTCTTCACCATCCCGCCGCGGGTGGCCATCACCATGTAGTGATCCGGCTCGAACTGGGGCAGGGTGATGATGGCGCTCACGTACTCGCCGGAGTCGACCATCACGCCCGGCAGGTTGATGATCGGCAGCCCCTTGGCCTGGCGGGTCGCCTCCGGCAGGGTGTGGACCCGGGTGATGAAGACGCGCCCGCGGTTGGTGAAGAACAGGATGTGGTCGTGGGTGTTGGCCACCAGCAGGTAGCGGACCGCGTCCTCCTCGCGGGTGATCATGGCCAGCTTGCCCTTCCCGCCGCGTCGCTGCGAGCGGAAGGTGCCGATCTGCTGGCGCTTGATGTAGCCCCGCTGGCTGAGGGTGACCACCACGTCCTCGGCGGCGACCAGGTCCTCCGCGGTGAGCTCACGGTTGGCGTCCGACTGGATGCGGGTCTTGCGCTCGTCCCCGTACTTGCGCTTCAGCTCCGCCAGCTCGTCCTTGATGGCCTGCAGGATCTTGCGCGGGTTGGCGAGCAGGTCCTCCAGCTCCGCGATGAGGCGGATGATCGACTCGTACTCGTCCTCGATCTTCTTGCGCTCCAGAGCGGCCAGGCGGCGGAGCTGCATCTCCAGGATGGCGTTGGCCTGGGCCTCCGAGAGGCCGAAGCGGGAGACCAGCGCGGTGCGGGCGGCGTCGACGTCGGCCGCAGCGCGGATGGTGCGGATGACCTCGTCCAGGTTGTCGAGGGCGATCTTGAGCCCTTCCAGGATGTGGGCGCGCTCCTGGGCACGGGCCAGGTCGAACTCGGTCCGGCGCCGGATGATCTCGCGCCGGAAGGCGATGTAGTGCTCGAGCAGTCGCTTGAGGCCCAGCGTCTGCGGCTGGCCCTCCACCAGGGCCAGCATGTTGGCGCTGAAGCTGGTCTGGAGGGCGGTGTGCTTGAAGAGCTGCTGCATGACCGTGTGCGGGGACCCGTCGCGCTTGACCTCGACCACGATCCGCATCCCCGTCCTGTCGCTTTCGTCGCGAATGTCGCTGACGTCGGTGATGCGCTTGTGGCCCACCAGTTCGGCCATCTTCTCGATCAGGGTTGTCTTGTTGACCTGGTACGGCAGCTCGGTCACGACCACCGCCATGCGCCCAGGCCTGATCTCCTCGAATGCGACTTGCCCGCGGATGATCACCCGGCCGCGCCCGGTCGCGTACATGTGGCGGATGACGTCCACCCGCTCCTTCTCGCCGGTGACGCTGTTGCGCTGGTCCTCGAAGCGGAAGATGGTGCCGCCGGTCGGGAAGTCCGGGCCGGTCACGATCTCGCACAGCTCGTCGGCGGTCAGCTCAGGGTCGTCGATCAGCGCGACCACCGCGTCGCAGATCTCGCCCAGGTTGTGCGGCGGGATGTTGGTCGCCATCCCCACCGCGATCCCGGAGCTGCCGTTGATGAGCAGGTTGGGCAGGCGCGCCGGAAGGACCGATGGCTCCCGCAGCCGCCCGTCGAAGTTGTCGCCGAAGTCGACGGTCTCCTTCTCGATATCGGCCAGGATCTCGTCGGCGATGGCCGCCATCCGGGCCTCGGTGTAGCGATAGGCCGCCGCCGGGTCGCCGTCGATGGAGCCGAAGTTGCCCTGCCCGTCGATCAGCGGGTAGCGCAGGCTGAAGTCCTGCGCCAGCCGGACGAGGGCGTCGTAGAGGGCCACGTCGCCGTGCGGGTGGTACTTGGCCAGGGCCTCGCCCACCACGCCGGCGCACTTGCGGTAGGCGGAGGTGGAGCGCAGCCCCATCTCGTGCATGGTGTACAGGATTCGACGATGCACCGGCTTGAGGCCGTCGCGCACGTCCGGCAGGGCGCGGGCCACGATCACGCTCATGGCGTAGTCGATGTACGCCGAGCGCATCTCGTCCTCGATCGCCACCAGTCGGATGGTCCCGACGTTCTGCGTCTCCATCGGTCCTGTCGTCTACCTCGTCTCTGATGTCGCGGATGTCGCGGATGTCGCGAGTGTCGCGTTCGGCCCGTCCTTCGTCTCGGGCCCGGCCTGTCCGTAGCGCTCCTTGAGCCGCGCCTTCTGGCTGGGGCTGGCGCCGAGGTAGCGGCCCTCGGCCTCGGCCACGACGCGGCCGTCCGCCGCGTGCACCTCGCCGCGGACGTGGTAGATCCGCCGCCGCCGCTCCGTCACCCAGCCGCGGGCGGTGAGCTCCTCGCCGGGGTTAGCTGGTAAGCGAAAGCGAACGCTCATCTCGGCGGTGACCGCCCACGAGTCGTGGCTGGCCGGCGCCCAGGCCATCACCTCGTCCAGCAGGGTTGCCAGCAGCCCGCCGTGCACCTTGTCCTCCCAGCCGGCGAAGTCATGGCCGGGCGTCCAGGTGGTGCTGGCCCAGCCGTCACCCAGCTCGATGTGCAGGTGCATGCCGATCGGGTTGGTTGACCCGCAGGCGAAGCAGTTGTGATCGGCGAAGGCGTACACCCGGCCGCCTTCGGCCACGATCGCCCGGCTGCTGCCGATGCTGCGCCGGGGGCGGGACTCCGCCGTGCGGCTGGAGCTCACCAGCGGTCGTCCTCCTCGTCCCAGCGCCCGTCATCCTCGAAGTCGTCGTCCCGCGAGCGGCGCAGGCAGTGATCGGAGATGGCCAGCGCGAACGCGTGGCTGACGGCGTACCCGTCCCTCAGGAAGTTCACCGCGTCGCGGCGCTCGCCCACGCCGTTGGCTTCCAGCAGCTCGCACCACTCCTCGAGCTTGCGGCCGGTCTTGCCCTCGACCTGGCGGATGTCGGCTACGTGTCGGCTTGGCATCGGTCTCTCGTGTGCCCCTTGGCTGTCTAGAAGTCCAGGTTTCGGACCTTGCGAGCCTCGCCGCGGATGAAATCCCGCCGCGGCTCGACACGCTCGCCCATCAGGGTGCTGAAGATCTCGTCCGCTTCCGCGGCGTCGCCCACCGAGACCCGCAGCAGCGTCCGGGTCTCGGGATTCATGGTGGTCTCCCAGAGCTGGTCGGCGTTCATCTCGCCCAGCCCCTTGAAGCGCTGCACGCTGATGTTCTTGGTCTTGCCCTCCCGCGACAGCGCCTTGACGGCGAGGTCGCGCTCCTTCTCGTCCTTGGCGTAGCGGGTGACCTTCCCGGTGCTGACCCGGTACAGCGGTGGCTGGCAGAGGTACAGGTAGCCCTGCTCGATCACGTCGGGCATGTGGCGGAAGAAGAAGGTGAGCAGCAGCGTGCTGATGTGGGCGCCGTCAACGTCCGCGTCCGAGAGGAGGCAGATGCGGTGGTAGCGCAGCTTGCCGATGTCGAACTGGTCACCGATGCCGGCCCCCAGCGCGATGATCAGCGGCCGGATGTTCTCGCTCGACAGGACCCGATCCAGGCGCGCCTTCTCGACGTTCAGGAGCTTGCCGCGCAGCGGGAGGACGGCCTGGTTGCGGCGGTCGCGTCCCTGCTTGGCTGAGCCCCCGGCCGAGTCGCCCTCCACAATGTACAGCTCGCTGCGCGCCGGGTCGCGCTCCTGGCAGTCGGCCAGCTTGCCGGGGAGGGCCATGCCGTCCAGCGCGCCCTTGCGGATGACCAGGTCGCGCGCCTTGCGGGCGGCCTCGCGCGCCCGGGCCGCGGTCAGGCTCTTCTCGATGATCCGGCGGCCGTCCGCGGGGTTCTCCTCCAGGTGCTGGATGATCCCGTCGGTGACCACGGTCTGGACGATGCCCTTGACGTCCGCGTTGCCCAGCTTGGCCTTGGTCTGGCCCTCGAACTGGGGATCGGTGAGCTTGACGCTGATGACGGCGGTCAGGCCCTCGCGCACGTCGTCGCCGGAGAGGTTGGCCTCCTTCTCGGACAGCACGCTCGCCTTGCGCGCCCAGTCGTTGAGCGACCCGGTCAGTGCCGCGCGGAAGCCCGTCACGTGCGTCCCGCCGTCCACGGTGTGGATGTTGTTGGCGAAGGCCAGCACGTTCTCCGCGAAGCCGTCGTTGTACTGGAGCGCGACCTCCACGCTGGTGGTGTCCACCACCCGCTCGACGTGGATCGGCTTGTGGTTGAGCACCATCCGCCGCCGGTTCAGGTGCCGGACGAAACTGGTGACGCCGCCCTCGAAGTAGAAGTTCTTCTCCCGGTCGACGCGCTCGTCCACCAGGCGGATCCAGACGCCCTTGTTGAGGTACGCGGACTCGCGCAGCCGGGTGGCGATCGTCTCCCAGCTGAAGTCGAGGGTCTCGAAGATGGCGGTGTCGGCCGTGAAGAAGGTCCGGGTGCCATGGCGGCGGTTCCAGGCGGGGTCCAGGCCGCGGTTCGCCTCCTTGGGCCCGCCGCTCTGGCGCACGGGTCCGCGCGGCGTGCCGCCGTCGGCGTACTCCTGGACCCAGCGCTTTCCGTCGCGCAGCACCTCCACCCGCATCCGCTCGGAGAGGGCGTTGACCACGCTGACCCCCACGCCGTGGAGCCCGCCGGAGACCTTGTAGCCGCCCCCGCCGAACTTGCCGCCGGCATGCAGGACCGTGTGCACCACCTCCAGCGCGTCCTTGCCGCTGGCGTGCTTGCCCACCGGGATGCCCCGACCGTCGTCCACCACCTCCAGGCTGTTGTCGGGGTGGATGCTGACGTCGATCCGGGTGGCCACGTTGGCCATGGCCTCATCGATGCTGTTGTCCACCACCTCCCACACCAGCTGGTGCAGGCCGCGGGCATCCGTGGAACCTATGTACATGCTGGGCCGCTTGCGGACCGCGGTCAGGCCCTCGAGGACCTGGATGTTGGCGGCCGTGTAGTCGCCGGCCGTCTTGCGGCGCGTCTTCCGCGCTGGCTGCACGGTCATTCGCGCGCCTCCTGTCGGTCGGGGGCCTCGCCTTCCACCGGGATGGGGGTCGGCCGGCTGGTGATGAGGGAGGTCTCGGGATCCCCGCCGGCTCCGCGGCTGATGATTGCGTACAGGCGGTCGAGCTCCTCATCGCTGTAGAAGTCGATGACCAGCCGTCCACCCTTGCGGGTCCGCACGATCCCGACCCGAGTGGCCAGGATCCCACGCAGCTGCGCCTCGAGGTCGGCCAGGTCCGCGGACAGCGGCTGGCGGCGGCGGATGCTGCCGGCGTCGCGCTTGCGCCGAACCAGCTCCTCCGTCTGTCGGACCGAGAGCTGCCGGTCGAGCACCACCTGCAGGACGGCTCGCTGGAGCTCCGGGATGGTCAGGGCCGCCAGCGCGCGGCCGTGCCCCTCGCTGATCCGACCGTCCACGATCGCCTGCCGCGTCTCGTCGGCGAGCTCGAGCAGGCGGAGGGCGTTGCTGACGGCGACCCGGCTCTTGCCGACCTGGTGCGCCACGGCCTCGTGGGACAGGCCGAAGCGATCGATCAGCTCCCGGTAGGCCCCCGCCTCCTCGATCGCGTTCAGGTCGGTCCGCTGCAGGTTCTCGACCAGGGCCAGCTCCAGCAGCTCGCTGGTGGCCGAGTCGCGGACCACGGCAGGAACGTGGGTCAGCCCGGCCATCCGCGCCGCGCGCAGGCGGCGCTCGCCGGCGATCAGCTCGTAGCCTCCGTCCGCTGCGCCGCGCACGATCACCGGCTGGAGAACGCCGTGAGTAGCGATCGAGGCGGCCAGCTCGGCCAGCTCGTCGTCGTCGAACCTGCCACGCGGCTGGTGCGGGTTGCGCTGGATCCGTTCGATCGCGATCTCTGCCGCGCCGGCGGCGTCCCCGCCGCGCGGGATCAGCGACTCGAGGCCACGGCCCAGCCCGAAGGACCTAGCCACGCGCGGCGACCTCCGCCGCCAGCGCCCCGTAGGCCTGGGCGCCGCGTGACGACGGGTCGTAGAGGGCGATGGGCAGGCCATGGCTGGGCGCCTCCGACAGGCGGACGCTGCGCGGCACGACCGTCGCGTACACCGTGCCGTTCATGTGGCGCCGAACCTCCGCGGCGACCTGGGCCGACAGGTTGGTGCGGGCGTCGTACATCGTCAGCAGCACTCCATCGATTTCCAGGCGGGGATTGAGGCCCTCGCGGACCCTGCGGATCGTATTCACCAGCTGGCTCAGTCCCTCCAGCGCGTAGTACTCGGTCTGGATGGGGATCAGGACCCCATCCGCGGCGGTCAGGGCGTTCACCGTCAGCAGCCCCAGCGATGGAGGACAGTCGACAAGCACCCGCTCATAGTGCCCATTCAACCCGGCCAGGCTCGCGGCCAGCCGTCGCTCGCGCGCCGGCATCCCGACCAACTCCACCTCCGCTCCTGAGAGCGCCGGTGCGGACGGCAGCAGGTCCAGCCCGTCGACGGCCGTTCCGACGATCAGCTCGCCGATCGGGACCCGGTCGATGAGCGCGTCGTAGACCGACCTGTCCAGCGACCGGCGATCCACACCCAGGCCACTGGTCGCGTTTCCCTGCGGATCGAGATCAATGACGAGGGTCGACGTTCCAGATAGGGCCAGGAAGGCCGCCAGGTTGACCACGGTCGTCGTCTTGCCGACGCCCCCCTTCTGGTTTGTGCAGGCCGTGACCCTGACCACGAGCACTCCGCAGCGAGTTCAAATGGGCCCACTCATTCTA
>JBOGSY010000084.1:0-7692 GCA_050691915.1 Candidatus Limnocylindria bacterium
CCACCACCCGCGCCGGGCTGCGCGCCCTGCTGGCGCGCTCGTGCGAGCACGCCGAGGCGCCCACCGCGCGCGACCTCGCCTTCGCCATCGCCCCGCGCATCAACGCCGCCGGCCGGATCGACGAGGCGGAGCTGGCGATCTCCCTCCTGCTCGAGACGGACCCGGAGGCTGCCGAGCGGACGATCGAGGCGCTGGAGGAGGTGCACCGCCGCCGGCGCGAGCTCACCGCCGCGGCCGTCCTGACAGCCCGCGGCCTGGTCGGCGACGGCGATGCCACCCACCCCCTGGCGATCCGGGACGACACCTGGGCGGCGGGCATCGTCGGCCTGGTGGCGGGGCGGCTGGCCGAGGACCTGGCCCGGCCGGTGGCCGCGGCCGTGCTGGTCGGGGACGAGGTCAGGGGCTCCGTCCGCGCTCCGGCCGACTTCCACGTGGCGGCCGCCCTGGAGGCCTGCGGGGCGCTGCTCACCAAGCGCGGCGGGCACGCCGGCGCCGGCGGCTTCAGCGCCAGGCCGCAGGACTGGGAAGCCTTCGTGGCGGCCTTCGCGGCCGTCTCCCGTCCCTTCCCGGCGGACCCGGCCCGGCTGGCGGAGCGACCGGGGCGGCTCAGCGTGGACCTGGTCCTGCCGGCCGCCTACCTCGGCTGGGGCCTGGCCGCGGAGCTGGACCGCCTGGCGCCGTTCGGCCCCGGCCACCCGGAGCCGCTGCTGGCCGTCACCGGGCTCAAGGTTCGCGAGGCCCGGCGGGTGGGCAACGCCGGCGACCACCTGTCGCTCCGCCTGCTGCGTGGCGCGGAAACCTTCGATGCCATCGCCTTCGGCACCCCCACCGACCGCCCGCTGCCGGACCCAGGGCTGGACCTGGACGTGGTGGGCACCCTGGAGCGGGACACCTTCCAGGGCGCGCCGCGGCTGCGGATCCGGGCCCTCGACTATGCCGCCGCCGCGGCCAGCCCCCTGGCCGGCCGGCGGGGGAGCGCGCGCCGGGTGGCGCTCCCCGTGACCGAAGCCCTGGTGGCCCGGTGAGCGTCGCGCCCCCGCTCGACCGGCTCCGGGCGCGCATCGAGCGCCTGGGCGCGCCGCTCTGCCTGGGGATCGACCCCCACCCCGACGCCCTCCCGACCGGGCTGTCGCCCGATGCCCGCGGGGTGGAGACCTTTGCCCGCGGCCTGCTGGAGGCGGCCGCCGCCGCCGCGGCCGCGATCAAGGTCAACGTGGCCTTCTTCGAGGCGTTCGGCAGCGCGGGCTGGGCCGCCCTCGAGCGCCTGCGCGCCGACGTGCCGGCCGACCACGTCCTGATCCTGGACGCCAAGCGGGGCGACATCGGCTCCACCGCGGAGCGCTATGCCGCCGGGCTGCTCGGGCACCTGGGGGCCGATGGCGTGACGGTCTCGCCGTACCTCGGCGAGGACGCCATCGAGCCGTTCCTCGCCTATCCGGATCGGATCGTCTACGTTCTGGCGCGCACCTCGAATCCCAGCGCGGCCGTCGTCCAGGACCTGGCGCTGGCGGATGGGCGGGCGGGCGGCAGCGTGCACGAGTCCGTCGCCGCATGGGCAGCCGCACGCTGGACGGACCCGCGGGTCGGGCTGGTGGTGGGTGCCACGGCCCCCGACGAGCTCGTCTCGCTGCGGGCGCTGGTCCCCGGCCCCGCCTTCCTGGTGCCGGGCATCGGAGCCCAGGGAGGCGACCTGGCCGCCGCAGTGCGCAGCTGCCACGGGACGCGGGCGATGGGGCTGGTGAACGTGACCCGGGGCGTGGCCCAGGCGGCCACCGGAGCCGGGTGGCGCGCCGCCGCGGCCGCCGCGGCCGAGCGCTGGCGGGCGCTGATGGCCGAGGCGAGTGCTACACTCCCCGCCTAGCCCCGAAAGCCGACGCTCCGGCGTCACGAACGAGGAATTCGGCACGACATGGGACCCATCGGCTGGCCCGAGCTCGTCATCCTGCTCGTGGTCGTCCTGATCGTCTTCGGACCCGGCAAGCTGCCGGACATCGGCAATGCCATCGGCCGGGGGGTGCGGGAGTTCCGGAAGGCGTCGAACGACCTCGAGGACTCGATCCGGGGCGACTCCAAGAAGCCGCCCGCCGATCGAGCCCCCGCCGAGCGACCCTCGGGCGATCGACCCGACGGCCACTAGGCCGTCCGCGCTCACGCACTGGCCGCTCCCGGCGCCGGCACCGGCCGCCCGCGCCGCTCCCCCACGCCTGCGAGGGTGACGCCATGCCCGGTCGCGTGACGCTGCGATGATCGGCGACGGGACGACCATGACGCTGGTGGAGCACCTGGAGGAGCTCCGCCGCCGGCTGATCATCATCGTCGCCTCGGTCCTGGGTGCGGCGATCGTCGGCTTCCTCCTCGCGCGGCCGGTGCTGGACATCCTGCGGGCGCCGCTCCCGGACGAGTACGAGACGCTCTACTTCACCGGTCCTGCGGACGCCTTCGCGGCCCAACTCAAGATCGCCGGCTTCCTGGGGATCGCCTTCGCGATGCCCATCATCCTGTTCCACGTCTGGCGCTTCGTGACGCCGGGCCTGACCTCGCGGGAACGACGCTTGGTCTGGCCCGTCATCCTGGCCGCCCTGCTCCTCTTCGTGCTCGGCCTGGCCATCGGCTATCTCGTCATCCCGTACGCCATGAACTTCCTGCTCGGCTTTGCCGGCGACGGGCTTGCCCCGCTGCTGACGATCGACGGCTACATCGGCTTCGTGACCTCCATGCTGCTGGCCTTTGGGATCGTGCTGGAGTTCCCGATCGTGCTGATCGGCCTCGCCCGGGTGGGTATCCTCAGCCACCGCCGGCTGGCGGCGCAGCGCCGCTGGGCGGTGCTGGCCATCGTGCTCCTGGCGGTGGTGCTGACCCCGGGCGGCGACCCGATCTCGCCGCTCATCCTGTCCGGCGTCATGTTCCTCCTGTTCGAGGGCTCCCTCCTGATCATCCGCCTGATCCGGCGCTGATCGGCGTGGCGCGCGTCCTGCTCCTCACCCACGAGGCGATGGTCCACCACGCGGCACCCGGCCACCCGGAGCGGCCCGAGCGGCTGGCGGCGGTCGAGGCCGGAGTCGTCGACGGGACCGATGCGGCCGGCGCCGAGCTGGTGCGCACGACGCCGGAACCGGCCGGCGACGAGGTGCTCGCCCGCGTCCACCCGGCCCGGTACCTGGCCGCGCTGACGGCCGCCGAGGCGCGAGGCGGGGGCTGGATCGACCCCGACACCTACCTGTTCCCGGGCTCCATGGCCGCCGCGCGGGTGGCGGCGGCCGCCATGGTGCTGGCGGCCACCGCGGCCCAGGAGGGAGTGGCCGCGGTCGCGTTCGCGGCGGTGCGCCCGCCGGGGCACCATGCCTCGCGGGAGCGGTCCGCGGGCTTCTGCCTGCTGAACAACGTGGCGGTGGCGGTCGAGGCCCTGCGCGCCGCGGACCTGGCGCGGCGGATCGCGGTGCTGGACTGGGACGTGCACCACGGCGACGGGACGCAGGCCATCTACGCTGCCGACCCGGACCTGTGCTACGCCTCCACCCACCAGTCCCCCCTCTACCCGGGCAGCGGCGACGGCGGCGAGCGGGGGAGCGGGCCGGCCGAGGGCACCAAGCACAACCTGCCGCTCTCCCCGGGGAGTGGCGACGAGGCGTTCACCGCGGCCTGGCTCGACGGCCTGCTTCCTGCGGTCGAGGCCTTCGGGCCGGAGGCGATCCTGGTCTCCGCCGGCTACGACGCCCACCGCGACGACCCGCTGGCACAGCTGGAGGTCACCGAGGCCGGCTTCGAGACGGTGGCGCGCCAGGTCGGGGCTCTGGCCGGCCGGCTGAAGCTGACGGGCGTGGCGCTGGCGCTGGAGGGCGGGTACGACCTGCCGGCGCTGCGACGCAGCGTGGCGGCGACGGTGGAGGGCCTGCTGGCCGGGCTGCCGCAACGAGCGTGACGGCTATACTCGGCTCGGACCATGGCACGAGCAGCTGACAGCGCCGCCACCGCCAGCCGGCCCTCGCGGCGCGCGCGGCCGGCGCCGCAACCGCCAGCCGAGCGCACCGCGGGGCAGGTCGTCGTGATCAGCGGGCTGTCCGGCGCCGGCAAGAGCCAGGCGTCCAAGCTGTTCGAGGACCTCGGCTACTACTGCGTGGACAACTTGCCGCCCGAGATGCTGGAGGCCTTCCTGGCCTTGCGGGACGCCGACCCCGAGCGCTACGAGCGGGTGGCATTGGTGCTGGACATCCGCGCCGGGGATCCGGCCCCGGCCATCGAGCGCGCCCGCCGCGAGCTCGATGCGCGCGGCACGTCGCTCAAGGTGCTCTACCTCGAGGCCAGCGATGCCAGCCTGGTCAGCCGCTTCAGCGAGACGCGCCACCGCCATCCGCTCCAGACCCGCAGCGGCGTGCAGGAGGGGATTCGCGAGGAGCGCTCGCGGCTGGCGCGGACCCGCGACCTGGCGGACCACGTGATCGACACCTCCACCCTGTCCATCGGACAGCTCAAGGAGCGCCTCTTCGCCCTGGTCCCGCGCGAGGAGGGGGCCGACCAGCTGCTCATCGACGTCATCACCTTCGGCTTCAAGTACGGGATCCCGTTCGAGGCCGACCTCGTCTTCGACGTCCGCTTCCTGACCAACCCGTACTACGTGCCGGACCTCAAGCCGCTCTCCGGGCTGCAGGAGCCGGTGCGCGACTACGTGCTCAACCAGCCGGCCGCCGGGCGCTTCCTGGAGCTGGTGGTCGAGCTGCTGCGCCTGACCGTGCCGGCCTACCGGGCGGAGGGCAAGGGCCGCCTGACCGTGGCCCTGGGCTGCACCGGCGGCTACCACCGCTCGATCGCGCTGGCGGAGGAGCTGGCGGCGCGCCTGCGCGACTTGGGCGACGCATCGGTTGCCGTCTTCCACCGGGAGCTGGAGCGGTGAGACGACCGCGCCTGCCACGCTGGCTCTACCCCGGCATGCACCTCAAGCGCTGGCTGCTGCTGGTCTTCATGGGCATCACCATCCTGGGCCTGGGCGCGGCCATCCTGCTGGTCGACTTCTACCGCCGGCTGCCGGACGACTCGATCATCTTCGCGCTCACCGGCGCCGGCCTGGACCGGCCCATCCGCGCCCTGCTGGTGGCGGCTGGCGGCGCGCTGCTGACCGGCATCGGCGTCTGGGGCCTGATGCGCAGCATCGTCTCGCCCTTCATCCAGCGTGGCGACTCGGTCATGGAGGTGCTCTACACCAAGCGCTACCTGGCCCGCGGCCCGCGGATCGTGGCGATTGGGGGCGGGACGGGCCTCTCGACCCTGCTGCGCGGGCTGAAGGGCTACTCGGCCAACATCACCGCCATCGTGGCCGTGGCCGACGACGGTGGCTCGTCCGGGCGGCTGCGGCAGCAGCTGGGCATGGTGCCGCCTGGCGATATCCGCAACTGCATCGCCGCCCTGGCCGATGCAGAGCCGCTGATGACCCAGCTGATGCAGTATCGCTTCCCGCCCGGCTCCGGCCTGGACGATCACGCCTTCGGGAACCTCTTCATCGCGGCCATGACCGCGGTGACGGGGGACTTCGAGGAGGCGGTTCGCGAGTCGAACCGGGTGCTCGCCGTGCGCGGGCAGGTGCTGCCCGCCACCAGCGTGCCGCTCAACCTGGGAGCCATCCTGAGCTCCGGGCGACGGCTCCAGGGCCAGGTCGCCATCAGCCACGCCGAGGAGCCCATCGAGCGGGTCACCATCGAGCCGAACGACGTGCGCGCCAACCCGGAGGCGCTGGAGCGCATCCTGGAGGCGGACCTGGTGGTCATCGGTCCAGGCAGCCTCTTCTCGAGCGTCCTGCCGAACCTGCTGATCAGCGACATCCGCGACGCGCTGGCCGCGGCATCGGGCGTGCGGGTGTACGTCTGCAACGTCGCGACCCAGCCTGGCGAGACCGGGACCTTCGCGGCGTCGGAGCACCTGGAGGCGCTGTTCGCGCACGTGGGCGATGACCTGATCGACTACGCGCTGCTCAACGGGAACGCCGCCGCACGGCGCCCGGAGGGCTGGCTGGGACAGCCGGTGATCGTGGACGAGCGGCGTCTCGAGGAGCTGCCGGTGACCATCATCGAGGAGGACCTGGTGGACGTGGGGAACGCCCACCGTCACGACTCGGCCAAGCTGGCCTCGGTCCTGATGCGTCTCCAGCAGGAGGAGCGCACCGACCGCATCCGGCAGCGTCGCGTCCGCCGCCCGACCGCCTCGGCCGTCTGACCCCGAGATGCTGGTCGCCTCTGAGCTCAAGGGTGAGCTGGCCCGCATCCAGCCCGCTCGCGCCTGCTGCCGGCGGGCGGAGCTGGCCGGCCTGCTCTACGTCGGGCGCGACACGGCCGGCATCTCGACCCTGGAGCACGCCACAGCCCGGACCGCGGTGCAGCTGGCGGCCTCGCTCGGGATCGCGGCGTCCGGACCTCGCGCCGCGGCCGGCGGGGGGCTGCCGGCGACCCGCGTACGGCAGTCGAACCGCGGGCGTCATCACCTCCAGGTCGCGCTCGACCCGGCGGTGGCGGTCGGCTGGACGTGGTCCGCGGCGAAGGCCTGCGACCGGCGGGCGTTCCTGCGCGGCGTGTTGCTCGGCGCATCGGTCTCGCTGGGCGTGGGCGGCCCGCACGTGGAGATCGTGCTGCGCGACGGGTCGCGGGCGCGCGAGCTGGTGGCGCGGCTGCGGGATGCGGATGTGCGGGCCGCCATCCTGCGCCGCAGGGGACGGCACGTCGTCTACCTCAAGGGGCTGGAGGAGATCGCGACCCTGCTGCGCCTGGCGGGCGCGAACCGCACCCTGCTGGACTTCGAGAGCGGTCGCGTGGCGCGCGACGTCCGCAACCGGCTGAACCGGCTGCTGAACGCCGAGGAGGCGAACCTGGACCGCACCGTGCGCGCCGCCGACCGGCAGCTCCAGGCGATCGCGGCCCTGGCCTCCGCGGGCGAGCTGGAGCGCCTGCCCCAGGCCCTGCGCGAGGCCGCCGCCCAGCGCCGGCTCCAGCCGGAGGCCGACCTGGACAGCCTGGCCTCCGCCCTGGGCGTAAGCCGCTCGGCGGTCAACCATCGCCTGCGGCGCCTGGTGGCCCTGGCCGCCGCCCTGGGCGGGGAGGACGGCCGGTGACGGCCTCGCCCGCCCGCCTGCCGGTGATCGCCGGCAACTGGAAGATGAACCCGACCGGCCGGCGCGCGGCGGTGGAGCTGGCCGTCGCGGTGCGCGACGCCGTGGCCGGCGTGCCGGTGCGAACCGTGGTCCACCCGCCGGCGGTCTTCCTGGAGGCGGTGGCGACGGCGATCGGCGGGAGCGCCGTCGAGCCCGGCCGGCTGGCGGTCGGCGCGCAGACCATGCACGCCCTGGACGCCGGCGCCTACACCGGCGAGATCTCGGCGCCGATGCTGGCCGGGCTGGCGCACTACGTCATCGTGGGCCACTCCGAGCGGCGCCAGTACGACAACGAGACCGATGCCGCCGTGGCGGCCAAGGTCGCCGCCGCGGTCGCCCACGGGCTGGTCCCCATCGCGGCGATCGGCGAGCGGGCCGATGAGCGACGCGCCGGGATGGCCGCCGCTGTCATCGAGCGGCAGCTGCGCGCTGCCATATCGCGCCTGGAGCGGATCGCCGGCAGCGGCCTGGTGATCGCCTACGAGCCGGTCTGGGCCATCGGCACCGGGGAGGCCGCCTCCGGCGAGGACGCCCAGGCGGCCGCGGCCCAGATCCGCGCCATC
>JBOGSY010000085.1:0-7633 GCA_050691915.1 Candidatus Limnocylindria bacterium
CCGCAGGGCAAGCTCCAGGTCGAACTCCACGGACCCCATGGTAGCAATGGGCCGGGTGGTACGACCGGTGCACGCGTGACAGTACTTCGGGTCGCTGCGAAGCGTGGCGCCTGGCCCGGTAGGATGTTGCTGCGAGAGCGGCGCGCCGTGCCGCACCAGGGGAATGATTCGACACATGACCGCAAACCCGCGACGACCAGCATTCCGGCTCCGGTGGGGCGCTGACAGCGATGTCGCTCCCGAGGATGCGGCCGATGCTGCCTCCCCTCTAGAGGCGGAGGGCGAGCCCGGCGCGGCGTCGGCCTGGCCCGAGCCCGATGTCGCGGCGGCGGAGGTGACCGCCCCCGCATCCGCGACCGAAACGGCCGAGGGCGGCGAGGTGGCGGAGTCCACCGAGTTCCTGCACAGCCTGGTTGAGGCGATGCGCGCGGTGGCCGAATCGTCGCGCGATACCAGCCTGACCGAGCTGCGGAGCGCCGTCGAAGCGCGGGCGGCGGAGCTGGCGAGCACCGCCTCCGAGCAGGCGCATGAGCTTGGCCGGCTGGCGGACCTTGATGTCGCCGGCGTGGCAGAGTGGGAGAAGAGCGAGCAGGAACGGATCCGCCAGGAGTCCGAGCGCCGGCGCGAGGCGCGGCGGGCGCAGCTCGCCAAGCAGCTGACCGAGCACGAGGCTGCCAGCCAGCGCGAGATCGAGTCCACCCGCCGGCGGCTGGCCGATCACGAGCGGGAGCTGGAGGCCTTCTTCGCCCAGCTGACCAGGATCGAGGATCCGGCGGCCTTCGTGGCCGCGGCCAAGCGCATGCCCCGCCCACCGGAGCTGTCGCGCAGCATGCCCACCTTCCAGCTGCCGCGGCCGGCCGAGACGCCCCCGGCCGTGCCGGCCAGGACGTCCGAGCCGCCCGAGGCCGAGGCCCCTGACGACGCTATGGCGGCCGCATCCGGGGCAGTCGAGCCGGCTGCCGAGCCGCCGGCGACGGACGACTCCACCGGCCAGCTCGCCGAGCGGCTGGCGCAGCTCGACGCCCAGCTGGCCGGGACGGTGCCATCCCACGCGACGCCCTCCCCCGCGCCCTCGGCGAATGGGGAGTCTTCGACCGCAATCGTGGTCAAAGGCCTGGGCAGCTTCGGCGCCATCACCTCCTTCAAGCAGGCGCTTGAGCGGATCGAGGGCATCCGTGGCGTGACGCTGTCGCTGGGGCCGACCGGCGAGTTCGTCTACCGCGCCAGCCACGCCGCCGAGTTCGACCTAGTGGGCGCCATCCGGACGATCGAGGGTCCCGGCGCCTCCATCGACGAGGCGGACGGGTCGCTGCTCGTCACCGTCAGCCGCGGCCGCTGATCGCTCCTCCCCTCCCGGGGTCCGCGCCGCGGCGTGCTAGACTGCCGCGCACGGCGCTGACCGTGAGGAGTACCCCTCCATCGGCCCCCAGAGAGGACGGGCCCTGGGCTGCAAGCCCGTTCGGGAGCGAGAGGGAGAACGTCGCACGCGAGCCGGCCGGGTCCGCCCGATAGCGCGGGAGCGAGGCGCCCGGGGCCGCAGGCCGCGAGCGCGAACGAAGGTGGTACCACGACCCGTTCGTCCTTCGACGAGCGGGTCTCATGTTGTCTGGAGGCTCAGGCGGACCGATGTCGACCATGGCTCGCCGCGATCTCGCGCCGCGCTACGACCCGTCGACCGTCGAGCCGGCGATCTACGAGCGCTGGATGCGGAGCGGGGCGTTCACCCCGCCCTCCGAGCCGCCCGGCACCGAGCGATTCGTGGTCGTGATGCCGCCCCCGAACGTGACCGGCGCCCTGCACAACGGGCACGCGGTCTTCGTCACGCTCGAGGACACCATGATCCGCTACCACCGCATGCGTGGCGACGACACGCTGTGGCTGCCGGGCGTGGACCACGCCGGCATCGCCGCCCAGTTCGTGCTGGACCGGATCATCGCCGAGGAGGGTGAGACGCGGACGTCTCTGGGCCGCGATCGCTACCTGGAGCGGATGTGGCGCTTCATGGAGGAGACGCGTGGCGCCATCGGGGAGCAGATGCGCCGCCTGGGGGCGAGCGCCGACTGGACCCGCGAGCGCTTCACCATGGACCCGTTCAGCGCCCGCGCGGTTCGGGTCGCCTTCAAGCGGCTCTACGACGCGGACCTGGCGTACCGCGGCGAGGCGCTGGTCAACTGGTGCCCGCGCTGCCGCACGACGATCAGCGACCTGGAGAACGATCACCGCGAGGAGGAGGGAATCCTCTGGACGGTGCGCTACCACCTGCTGGACGACGCCGGGCAGCCGGACCCGCACGCCTCGATAAGCGTGGCGACCACCCGGCCGGAGACGATCCTGGGCGACACCGCGGTGGCCGTGCACCCGGACGACGAGCGCTACCGCCACCTGGTCGGGCTGCAGGCGATCGTGCCCTTCATCGGTCGCCGGATCCCGATCCTGGCGGACGACGCCGTGGAGCGCGATTTCGGCACTGGGGCGGTGAAGATCACGCCGGCGCACGACTTCGACGACTACGAGCTGGGCAGGCGCCACGGCCTGCCCATGGTCAGCGTCCTGGACGAGGACGCGCGCATGAACGAGGAGGCCGGGCAGTTCGCCGGGCTCGACCGCTACGAGGCGCGCCGCGCGATCGTCGCCGGCCTCGAGGCGGCCGGCGACCTTGAGGGCCAGCGCCCGCACCGGATGGCGGTCGGCCACTGCCAGCGCTGCGGGACGGTGGTGGAGCCGCGGCTATCGGTCCAGTGGTTCATCCGGACCCGGCCCCTGGCCGACCGGGCACTGGTGTCGGTCCGCGAGGGTCGCACCCGGATCGTGCCCGGCTACCTGGAGAAGGTGTATGCCCACTGGATGGAGAACATCCACGACTGGGCGGTCAGCCGGCAGCTGTGGTGGGGCCATCGGATCCCGGCCTGGTACTGCGCGGACGGCCACATCACCGTCTCGGACGACGAGGACGGGCCCGATGCCTGCGCCGCCTGCGGGCGCCCGTCCGCGGAGCTGCGGCAGGAGACGGACATCTTCGACACCTGGTTCAGCAGCGGCCTGTGGCCGTTCAGCACGCTCGGCTGGCCGGACGACACCCCGGACCTGCGCCGCTTCTATCCGACATCGGTCATGGAGACCGGCCACGACATCCTCTTCTTCTGGGTCGCCCGGATGATGATGCTTGGGCTCTTCTGCACCGGGGTCGAGCCGTTCCACACCGTCTACCTGCACGGGATGGTGCGCGCCGAGGGCGGTGTCAAGATGAGCAAGACCAAGGGCAACGTGTCGGACCCGCTGGAGGTCATCGACCAGATCGGGGCCGATGCGCTGCGCTTCGCCCTGACGGTCGGCACCGCGCCGGGCAGCGACCAGCGGCTGACGACCACGAAGCTGGACGGCGGGCGCAACTTCACCAACAAGCTGTGGAACGCCGCGCGGTTCGTGCTGGGTGCCCGGCCGGAGGAGCTCGCCGGGCCCGAAGGGGAGGCCTCCCTGCCGGAACGCTGGATCCGGTCGCGCCTGGCCGCCGAGCAGGAGGCGGCGACCCGCCGGCTGGACGGCCTGGACATGGCGGGCTACGCGGCAGCGGCCTACGACTTCGCCTGGAGCGACTTCTGCGACTGGTTCATCGAGATGGCGAAGGTGGAGCTCCGCCGGCCGGATGCGACGAGCGGGACACGGACGCGGGTCTGGCTGGCGTCGGCGGAGGCCCTGGCGGCGACGCTGCGACTGTTGCACCCGATCACGCCCTTCGTGACCGAGGAGGCGTGGGCCCACCTGCACGCGGCCGATCCGGCGGTGACGGCGGGCCAGCCGCTGCTGATCAGCGCACCGTGGCAGGCTGGCGGGGAGCGCGACCCGGAGGCCGAGACGGCGATGGCGGGCCTGATCGACGCCGTCCGCGCCGTTCGCAACCTGCGGACCGTGGCGGGGGTGGATCCGGCCGCCTGGCTGCGCGTCGACGTGGTCCCCGCCGATGCCGCCGCCGCCACCGTGCTGGAGGCCGGCAGGACGTACCTGGAGTCCATGGCCCGCGCCCGTCCGCTGGCGATCCGGCCGGCAGGCGATGCGTCACCCCGCCCGGACCTGGTCACCTCCACCGCCCTGGGGGTTGCCTGGCTCGGCCAAGCCGAGCAGAGCGCGACCGGGGCGCCCCGGCGCCGCGAGGCGCAGGCGCGGGAGCTGGCGGCGAGCATCGAGCGCCTCCGCGCATTGCTCGCCAACCCGGAGTTCGTGGCCAAGGCGCCACCTGCGGTGGTGAGCCGCGAGCGGGCGCGCCTGGCGGACCTGGAGGCACGGCTTCAGGGGCTGGGGAGCACCTGACCCGCCGATGGGGCTATTCCTGCCAACCGGCCTGCCGCTGCTAGAATCGGCGGCGCCGACAAGCCGCAGGGGGCTCCATGTCCTTTCTCCGCCGTAACCGAAAGCAGGAACCCGCACCGCCACCTCCTCCGCCCAGCCCGGTCCAGGAGGACGTGTCCGCGCAGCAGTACGCGGTCAAGCTGAACTTCCTGGCCCGCTCCAGCGAGGGGCTGCGGATGCAGCCCGACCCCGCGGTGCGCGGAGCCCTGCCGAGCATCGTGGAGCCGCTGGCCAGGACCCCGGTCGAGGTCATCGAGCCGCTGCCGCTCGAGTACAGCGACGCGGCGCCCGCCATCGAGCGCTTCAACGAGATGCAGCAGTGGGTCCTCGCCCGGCGCGAGGTCGGGCCCATCGGCCGGCACGCGCTCTACGTCCTGGAGCTCACCGACGCGCTGGACATGTCCGTCGACACCTTCGTATGCGCACTGCTTCACGGAGAGACCGATACCAGCGGCTACCCGGACTACAACGCCATCGTGGGCGGGCTGGCGAGCCACTGGGACGAGCTGTCGGGCGAGCTCATCGTGCGCTCCGTGCTCGGCTGGGGCGGCAAGGGCCAGCGGGGCGACACCGACCGCATCGGCCAGCGGCTGCTCAGCTCGCTCTACCAGCAGGTGATCGCCTCCGGCCACAGCCTGGGGGCGGCAGAGTCCGCCAGGGCAGCCTCGCCTTCCGGGCGGAGCGGGCTGGTCTGCCAGCACTGCGGTTTCGAGGCCGGCAGCGCCGGCGCCTTCTACTGCCCGAAGTGCGGCATGCGCATGGCCAGGACCAGCTGATCGCGGGCAGTACCTTCGGCAGGCAGGTATAGGCCTCAGTCCCATTGTCGTGCGGGTGGGTCCTGCGGATAGTGGTGTGGTCCGTACCCGTCATCCCGCACCCGAAGGAATCTCATGGAGCGACCCACTGTCCTGCTCGCGCTCGCCGACGCCCCGGATGCGTACGTCCACGCCCTGACGCGAGCGGGCTTCGAGCCCATCACCGACGTTGCGGCCGCCGGCCGCCGGCTGGACGGCGGAGCGCCGCTCGACCTGGCCGTCCTGGACTGCGACCTGCCCGCGACACACGCCGGCGCGCTGTACGAGGCGCTGCATGCGGTTCCCGCGGTGCCCACCCTGCTCCTGTTTGGCGACGAGATCCCCGTATTCGCCACGGAGCATGTGGCCGGTGCGATCGACGAGTACGGCGTCAAGCCGACTCCCAGCGACGCGCTCGTCTACCGGCTCCAGGCGCTCCTGATCCGCAGCGGTCGGGTCATGCCGACCGACAACGGTACCTGGGCGGAGGCGACCACCGAGGATGGAGCCACCATCGGTGAGGGGCACGTCGTCAGCATCTTCGCGCCCAAGGGCGGGGTGGGCAAGACCACCGTCGCCGTCAACATGGCGGTCGCCCTGCGCGAGCAGACACGCTCGCGCGTCCTGCTCTTCGACGCCGACATCGGCGTGGGCAACGTGACCTCCGTGCTTGCAGCGCCCTACCGGATGGGGCTGGCCGACCTGGCCGACTCGCCTCCATCGGAATGGACCGATGCCGCCTTCGAGCAGGCCGCCACCACCCACGAGGCCAGCGGCGTCCGCGTGCTGACCTGGGGCAACGATCCCGGTGAGTCGGAGCGCGTGACGGTCGACCTCCTGCTCGCGGCCCTGCGCTGGGCCAAGGCCCATCACTCCTTCGTCGTGGTGGACACCCACCCCGGCTACGACGACCGCACGATGGCCATGCTGACGCTGGCCAGCGAGATCTTCCTGGTCGTGACGCCCGAGGTGGGGGCCATCCGCAACAGCTCGCAGTTCCTGCACCTTGCCCGCGAGGTCGGGCTGCGCGACACCGTGCGGGTTGTTGTCAACCGCGCCAACCACGGCGTCTCGACCTCGGACATCGCGGCGGCCCTGGGCCTGCCGGTCAGCGCCACCGTGGTGTCCAACGGTCCCAAGGCCGTCATGGCGTCCAACGAGGGTGTCCCCGTCATCAGCAAGTTCCCGCGGGAGCGGATCTCAACTGACCTGCACGGCGTCGCTCGGCTGGTGACAGCCGGCGCCGCGCCCGAGCCGGCGACCCTCGCACGCCGCCCCTGGTGGGCCGCGCTCGTCTCCCGCACCTCGAACGCCTGAGCCCAACCCTCCGGTCCGCGCTTGCGCGGGCTGCGCCGTTGCGCAGGCTCCACCGGCCTGCAATGATGCGGCGCGCGTCACGTCGTCCCAGCGGGCCCATCGGGCTCCGGGCGACGCGCCCGACCTGACTGGACCACCCGCCGCCGTGCCGACCTACGACTACCAGTGCCGCAGCTGCGGCCACACCATCGAGGTGATTCACCAGATGCTCGAGCAGGGCCCGAGCACCTGTGATCGCTGCGGAGGTGAGCTGCGCCGCGTCCTGCACCCCGCCGGGATCATCTTCAAGGGCTCGGGCTTCTACAAGACCGATTCGCGAACGTCCGCGTCATCGGCCGGGTCTTCCGGATCCAGGGCGGCGGCCCCGGCATCGTCCACGAGCGGCTCAAGCGCCGAAGGTAGTTCGGGAGGCGGCTCCGCTGGGGGCAGCTCCGCTGGGGGCAGCTCCAGCGAGGGCAGCTCCAGCGGGGGCAGCTCCAGCGGGGGCAGCTCCGGAGGCAGCAGCTCCGGAGGAGGTTCCAGCCGGCCTGGGGCCGCCGGCTCGGGCGACCAGGGCTAGGCGGATCGCGCCTGGCTGGTGCCGCACCGGCGGCAGAAGCGGGCCGATGCCGACAGCGACAGGCCGCACTTCCCGCAGGACTGGACCCCGACGTGGGTGATGGCGCCGGCGACCTCTTTCGCCGAAGCCTCCCAGAACGACGCCGCGGCCCCCGGTGCCTGTGCGCCCGCCCTGGCGGCCATTTCGGCCGGATGGAGACCGGCGCCGCTCGAACGGTACGGGAGCACGTTGCCGCGCTGGGTGACGACCGGTCCCTCTCCCGGATCCCCCAGGCCGAGCATGTCGAGCTGCGCCCGCCGCGCGGCAAGTAACGGATCATCCGCCTGCGCAGCGACCCGCTCGGTATCCGCCGGCGGGGGAGCGGGCGGAGCCTTCGGGATGTGCAGGATCGTCTCGGTGATGGGCACGATCCGTCGCGGCGCGGGCGGCTCGGGCTCCGGCTCGGCCTCGGCCTCGGCCAGCACGGGCTCGGGCTCAATGACGATCGGCTCAGGCTCGGCCTCGGCCAGCACGGGCTCGGGCTCGGCCTCGGCCAGCACGGGCTCGGGCTCAACGACGATCGGCTCAGGCTCGGCCTCGGCCAGCACGGGCTCGGGCTCAACGACGATCGGCTCAGGCT
>JBOGSY010000086.1:0-7633 GCA_050691915.1 Candidatus Limnocylindria bacterium
CACCCGACCTGGCCCTGATCGCGTCCCGCGACGGCCCCGCAGCGGCGGCGGCCGTCTTCACCCGCAACCGGTTTGCGGCGGCACCCATCATCGTCGCGCGCGAGCACCTGGCGGCCAGCGGTGGCCGGGTCCGCGGGGTGGTGGCCAACGCCGGCTGCGCCAACGCCGGCACCGGGGAGGATGGCATCCGCGCTGCGCGGCGCATGGCCGAGGCGGCCGCCGGCCACCTCGGCTGCGAGGTCGAAGAGGTGCTGCCGGCGTCGACCGGCCTGATCGGCTCGCGCCTGGCGGTCGAGGCCATCGAGGCCACCCTGCCGGCGATCCGGCTCCGGTCCGGGCGGGCGGCCGGAACGGCCGTGGCGCGCGCCATCATGACCACCGACACCCGGCCGAAGCAGGCAGCGGTTCGCACCGAGCTGGTCCCCGGCCAGACGGTGGTGGTGGGCGGCGTGGCCAAGGGCGCGGGCATGATCCACCCCTCGATGGGGACGATGCTGGCATTCGTGACGACCGATGCCGCCGCCTCGCCGCGGCTGCTCGACGCGCTGCTGCGGCCGGCGGTCGAGACGACCTTCAACCAGGTGTCAGTCGACGGCGACGAGTCGACCAACGACCTGGTGCTGCTGCTTGCCGGCGGGCTCGCCGACAACGCGCCGATCGAGGATCCCGGCGACCCGCGGGCGGACGCGCTGGGCGCCGCGGTTCACGCGGTCTGCCGCAGGCTGGCGCGCCAGATCGCGGCGGACGGGGAGGGAGCCCGGCGGCGCATCGACGTCTCCGTGCGCGGCGCGATGAACGATGTCGAGGCGCGCCGGCTGGCCCGCGCGGTGGCGGCCTCCAACCTGGTGAAGGCGGCGGTGCACGGCGGCGACCCGAACTGGGGCCGCATCCTGGCCGTGATCGGGCAGCACGCGGCCGCGCTCGAGCCGGCCCGGGTCTGCGTCTCGATCGGCGAGGAGCTCGTGTTCGCCGGCGTGCCGGTGGCGTTCAGCGCCCGGGCGGCGGCCCGTGCCATGAGCCGCGCCGCGGTGCGCCTGTCGATCGACCTGCAGGCCGGCGTCGGCACCGGCGAGGCGTGGGGATGCGACCTGACCGCCGAGTACGTGGCCATCAACAGCGAGTACACGACATGACCCGGCCGCTGACCGTGAAGCTGGGCGGACACGCCGGCGAGCACGTCGACCTGATCGCCCGGGCCGCTCCGGACGACTGCGTCATCGTCCACGGCGGGGGCGCCGAGGTCGGCCACTGGTCCCGCCGGCTCGGGATCGAGCCGGAGTTCCGGGACGGGCTGCGGGTCACCGACGACGCGACCCTTGAGGTGGTGCTGGCGGTGCTGGGCGGGCTGCTGAACGCACGCCTGGTGGCCAGGCTGGCCGCATCCGGCCGGCGCGCGGTGGGCCTGACCGGCGCCGATGCGGGCCTGCTGGCTGTCCGACCCCTGGACTCCGGCCTGGGCCACGTGGCCCAAGTCGTGGGCGTGGACGGCGCGATCCTGGAACGGCTGCTCGCCGGCGGGCTGACCCCGGTGGTGGCGTCGATCGGCGCCGACGCCTCCGGCGGCCTCTACAACATCAATGCCGACGAGGTTGCCGGCTCGCTGGCGGCCGCCCGCGGCGGGACCCTGCTGCTCTGCACGGACGTGCCGGGCGTGATCCGCGACGGGGAGCCGATCGAGCGGCTGGAGGCGGACGAGGCCGACCGGATGCTGAGCGATGGCTCGGCCACCGCCGGGATGCGGCCCAAGCTCCGCGCGGCGCTGTCGGCGGCGCGGGCCGGCTGCACGGTCCGGATCATCGACGGCACGTCGCCGGATGCCATGAGCGCCGCCCTGCGCGGCATGCCCACCGGAACGCGCGTCACCGCCGGGGCGGTGGCGCAACAGGAGGTGTCATGACCAGGACCACGAACCGGCGCGAGATGGTCCGCCAGCTGGTCGCCACCGGCCGGCTCCACTCGCAGTCCGAGATCGTCGCAGCGCTGGCCGTGCGCGGCATCCCGGCCACCCAGGCGACCGTCTCCCGCGACCTGGCGGCCCTGGGTGCGCTGCGCGGGACGCGCGGCGGGCGCCCGGCTTACCTTCTCCCGGACGACTTGCTCGGCGCGCCTGAGCCGACCGGCCTCGACCGGCTGCGGCGGCTGCTGGCCGACCTTCCGCTGATCATCGACGAGGCGCCGCCGCTGCTGGTGCTGCGCACCTCCCCGGGGGCCGCGCACGTCATCGCGTCGGCCATGGACCTCAGCTTCTTCCCCGGCGTGGTCGGCACCGTGGCCGGCGACGACACGATCTTCGTCGCCTGCCGCGACACGGCGTCGCTGCGCGGGCTGCGCACCCAGGTCGAGTCCCTGCGCGAGGGCCGTTCGCCCCCGGCGGCGGTATCGGTCGGGAGCTCGTGATGGCCGAGACGGTGGTCCTCGCCTACTCAGGTGGACTGGACACCTCGGTGGCCGTGCCCTGGCTGCGGGAGACGTACGGCCACGACGTGGTGACCCTCACCGCGGACATCGGGGGCGGGCGGCCCGCAGGCGAGATTCTGGATCGGGCGCTGGCCGGCGGCGCGCGGCGCGCGATCGCGGTCGACGCGCGCGCGACCTTCGTCGAGGAGTACGTCTGGCCCACCCTGCAGGCGGGGGCGCTGTACCAGGGCGTCTACCCGCTCGCCACGGCCATCGCCCGCCCGCTCATCGCGCGCCTGCTGGTGGACGCCGCGCACGAGTCGAGCGCCCGGATCGTGGCCCACGGCTGCACCGGCAAGGGCAACGACCAGGTGCGCTTCGACGTGGCGGTGGCGGCGCTCGACCCCCGGCTGCGGGTCATTGCTCCCATGCGGGTGGGCATGGGCATGAGCCGGGACCAGGAGCTGGCCTTCGCCCGCGACCACGGGATCGAGATCGACGCCGGGCCCGAGGCGCCGTACAGCATCGACGAGAACCTGTGGGGACGGTCGATCGAGGCGGGAGCCATCGAGGACGCGTGGCGCCCGCCGCCGGCGGACGCCTTCGCCTGGACCGCTGAGCCGGCCGAGGCGCCGCGCGCCGCGCGAGACCTGGAGGTCACCTTCGAGCGCGGCATCCCGACCGCCCTCGACGGCGAGCCACGCGACGGGGTGGCCCTGATCGAGGCACTCAACGCCCTGGCGGGCGCCTACGGCGTCGGCCGCATCGATCATGTCGAGGATCGGCTGGTGGGGATCAAGAGCCGCGAGGTGTACGAGGCTCCCGCCGCGGTCGTGCTGCACGCCGCGCACGCCGCGCTCGAGCAGCTCACCCTGTCGCGCGAGCTGCTTGCCTTCAAGCGCGGCGTCGCGGATCGGATGGCGACCCTGGCCTATGACGGTCTCTGGTTCAGCGAGCTGGCGGACGCGCTGCGCAGGTTCGTGGCCGGCACCCAGGAGATGGTGAGCGGCGAGGTCCGCGTCCGCCTGGAGGGGGGATCCGCGCGGGTGGTGGGCCGGCGCTCGCCCCACTCGCTCTACGACGTGGCGCTGGCCAGCTACGGAAGCAGCGACGCGTTCGACCACCAGGCCGCGGTCGGGTTCATCAGCCTCTGGGGACTGCCGGTCCGCACCCAGGCCGCGGCACGCGGGGCGCTTGCCGGGCCGGGGCAGGCGCCGGGCGGGTCGTTGCTGGACAGGCTGGCCACCACCCGTCGCGACCAGGACGGAGCGACGCGACGCGGCGCATTGGAGGAGGCAGCACCATGACCGGCGATGCACGTCTCAAGCAGGGGGGCACCATCGCGGCCCTCAGCTCCGGCGCGTCGTACCAGCGGCGGGCCAGGCTCGCCGACGTCGAGACCATCTGGGGGGTGATCGACACCTACGCGCAGCAGGGGATCCTGCTCCCCCGGTCGCGCGAGGAGATCGCGTCGCAGATCGGGTCCTTCAGGGTGGCGATGCTGGAGGACGAGCTGTGCGGCACGGCGTCGCTGCGCGATTTTGGAGGTGGCCTGGGCGAGCTTCGCTCGCTGAGCGTGCTGGAGGAGGCCCAGAGCCGGGGCCTGGGCGAGGTCCTGGTGCGGACCATCGTGCGCGATGCCGGCCAGGCCGGGATCAGCGACCTCTACGTCCTCACCGCGCGTCCGGGGTACTTCGCGCGATTCGGGTTCGAGGAAGTCGCCTGGGGCGAGCTCCCCGAGATCCTGGAGGCGGACCGCGGGCCGGATCGCCCGCTCCGCCGCTGGAACACGGCCATGGTCCTGCACCCGGTGCCGCGTCGCGTCGACGCCAGCACCGATGCGCCCGCCCGCGAGAAGCGGGTCCACATGGCGACCTACGCGCGGCAGCCGATCACCCTGGTCCGCGGGGCAGGCAGCTGGGTCTGGGACGATGCGGGGCGGCGCTACCTGGACCTTGTGGCCGGCATCGCCGTCAACGTGCTGGGGCACGCGCATCCGGCCGTGGCGTCGGCCGTCGCCAACCAGGCACGCACCCTGCTCCAGGTCTCGAACCTGTACTACACCCTGCCCCAGCTGGAGCTGGCCGAGATGCTGACCGCCAGCTCGCCCTTCGACCGGGCCTTCTTCGCCAACTCCGGCACGGAGGCGAACGAGGCCGCCATCAAGCTGGCACGCCGCCACGCCGGCCCGCGGGCGGCGACCGAGGTGGTGGCGCTCGACGAGTCGTTCCACGGTCGCACCCTCGGGTCGCTGGCCGCGACCGGGCAGCCGAAGTACCAGGCACCCTTCGGACCGATGCCGCCGGGATTCCGGCACGTTGCACGCGACGACCCCGAAGCCCTGGCCGCGGCGGTGAGCGAGGCGACCTGTGCCGTCCTGCTGGAGCCGATCCAGGGGGAGGGCGGCGTGCACGTGCTCACCGACGAGTTCCTGCTGGCGGCACGTGCCGCCTGCGACCGGACCGGTGCGCTCCTCATCTTCGACGAGGTGCAGACCGGGATGGGCCGGACGGGCACCTTCTACGCCTTCGAGCAGACGCCGGTGGTGCCCGACGTCGTCACCCTGGCGAAGGGGCTGGGAGGCGGCGTACCGATCGGCGCGGTGCTGGCCCGCGAGTCGGCCGCCTCGTTCCAGCCGGGCGACCACGGCACGACCCTGGGCGGCAACCCGCTGGCCTGCGCCGCCGCCGTGGCGACCCTGCGCGCCATCGACGACGAGCAGCTGGTGGCGGCCGCGCGGGAGCGCGGCGAGCAGCTCGCGGCCGGCCTGCGCCAGCTGGTCGCCGCCGGGCTGCTCACCGAGGTCCGCGGGCGCGGGCTGATGCTCGGGGCGGAGACCGCCGGACCGTGGGCCCGCCGGGCGATGGCGATCGCCCGGGATCACGGCCTCCTGATCAATGCGACCGGCGACACGACCCTGCGCTTCGTCCCGCCGCTGACCATCAGCCCGGACGAGGTGGACGAGGCCCTGGCGCGCCTGCGCCGGTCGCTGGAGGCGGCCGCATGACCACCCCGACCCTGCCCGCCTCGCGGGCGGCAACCCGCGCCGCCGCCGCCCTGCGGCCACCGCCCCGCCACCTCCTGTCGGCCGGCGACTTCGCCGGGCTCGGCATCGATGGCCTGCTGGACCGCGCCCAGGGGCTGCGCCGCGACCGCCACCGCGGACGCCACGCGCCGCTGCTGGCCGGCCGGCAGGTGGCCCTGCTCTTCGACAAGCCCAGCCTCAGGACCCGGGTCAGCTTCGAGGTCGGGATCCAGCAGCTGGGCGGAAACGCGATCTTCCTGGCCCCGGAGGAGGTGCAGCTCGGCCGGCGCGAGCCCGCCGCGGACGTCGGGCGCAACCTGTCGCGCTGGGTGGACGCGATCGTGGTGCGCTGCTCCGATCCGCGGACGATCCGGGCCCTTGCCGCGGCGGCATCGGTCCCGGTCATCAACGCGCTCGACGACGGCGAGCACCCCTGCCAGGCGCTGGCGGACATGCTGACCCTGCGCCAGCACCTCGGGGATCTGAGCGGCCATGCGCTGGCCTACGTGGGCGACGGCAACAACGTCTGCCATTCGCTGCTGCTGGCCGCAGCCCTGGCCGGGATGCGGGTGCGCGTGGGCACGCCCGACGGCCATGCGCCGTCCCCCGACATCGTCGCCGCGGCCCGCCGCCTGGGAGCGGCCCGCGGTGGATCGGTCCAGGTCGGCAGCGATCCGGCGTGGGCGGTTGAGGGGGCCGATGCGGTCTACACCGATGTCTGGACCAGCATGGGCTTCGAGTCCCAGGCGGAGGCCCGCCGCGCACGCTTCGTCCCGTACCAGGTCAACGACGCGCTGCTCGCCCGCGCCCCCGATGCGCTGGTCATGCACTGCCTGCCGGCCCATCGCGGCGAGGAGATCACCGCCAGCGTGCTGGACGGCCCCCGCTGCGTGGCCCTGGACCAGGCCGAGAACCGGCTCTACGCGCAGCAGGCCCTGCTGGTCCGGCTGCTGACCCCGCGCTGACCGCGGTCCGCCTCACCCCGCCGACGGGAACGAGCCGAGGACGCGCACGGCGTGGGCGCTCCGGCGGAGGGCCGAGAGGACCGACCGGAGCGGCTCCCTGGCGTGGTGGCCGTCGACGCTGACCAGGAACCGGTACTCCCAGCGGGCGCGGCCGGTGGGCCGTGACTCGATCCGGCTCAGGTTGACGCCCGCCGCGGCGAAGGCACCCAGCGCCTCGTGCAGCGCGCCGGCCACGTGGCGCGTCTCGAACGCGATCAGGCAGGTGGGGGCAGCCGAGGAGGGCGGCGCCAGCGGCCCTGCCGGCCGGGGAGCGTGGCTGCCCGTTCGCCGGCCGACGACCACGAAGCGCGTCAGGTTGGTCGGCGCGTCGTGGATGTCGCGGGCCAGGACCTCCAGCCCGTAGCGTTCCGCCGCCCGCTCGCTGGCGATCACGGCGCTGCCCCCGTCGCGGCTCTCCGCCAGCTGCCGGGCGGCGCCCGCGGTGTCGTCCGCCACCACCAGCTGCCAGCCACGGCCGGCCAGGAAGTCCTGGCACTGCGCCAGGGCCTGGCGATGGCTGGCCACCCGGCGGACCTGCGCCAGCCCGGCGCCCGGCACGCCCAGCAGCTGGTGGCGCACCGGGAGCAGCAGCTCACCGACGACCGCCAGGTCGCTCCGGATCAGCGCGTCGACGGCCTCGCCCACCGTCCCCGCGATCGAGTTCTCCAGCGGCAGCACCGCGGCCGCGGCGCGGCCCTCGACCACCGCCCGGCAGACGGCGGAGAAGGTGGGCAGGTCGACCGGCTGGACGCGACCGTCGCCGAAATAGGCGAGGGCCGCCTCCTCGCCGTAGGCGCCCGGCTCCCCCTGGTAGGCGATGCCCGGGGTCGTGACCGCGCTCAGTGGTTGAACATCTCCATGAAGCGCTCACCGTGGCGCTCCGGCGTGTCGGCCTCGTCGGTGCGGGTGGGGACCGAGGTGGCATCCGGTCCGGGGGCCACCGACTCCACGTCCAGCTTGCCGTGCGCGACCAGGCGGTTGATCGCGTCGACGTAGGCGACCAGCGAGGCCTCGAGGATGTTCTCGTGGACCCCACGGCCCGGGTAGGCCGGGGCGTGCGGGTCGCCGGAGCGCGGGCGCAGGCTGAGGGTGACGGCGGCAGCCGTGTCATGGCCGTGCCCGGTGGCATGCACGTTGTAGGTCTGCAGCTCCACGCCGTCGCCCAGCACGGCGGCGAGGGCCACGTCGACCGCCTTCAGCAGCGCGT
>JBOGSY010000087.1:0-7622 GCA_050691915.1 Candidatus Limnocylindria bacterium
CCCGCGCGACGAGCGCGAGGTCCGCCTCGCGCGGCGCGGGCGGAAGCTCAACGACCCGCTGCGCGGCGAGAGTGCCAGCCGCGGCTGGCCCGGCGAGCACCACGCCGGCCCGATCCCGGGCGACCACCTGGTCCTGCTGGCCCGTGACGGTGCCGGCTACTCGGCCCTTTCCCACCTCGCTTCCCGCGGCCACCTGGCCGGGGAGAAGCAGTTCCCCGTCTTCGAGCGCGGGCTCGTGGAAGACGCGCTGGACGAGGCGCGCGGCCACCTGGTCGGCCTCTCCGGCTGCCGCAGCGGCGAGGTGCCGCGCCGCCTGCTGGCCGGTGAGCGCGACGCGGCGCTGGCCGCGGCGGAGCGCTGGGCCGGCCACTTCCCGGACGGCGACTTCGGAGTGGAGCTCAGCCATCACCTGCAGCCGGACGACGACTGGCTCACGGCGCAGCTGGCCGAGCTGGCGGAGCGCGCCGGCCTCCCCGTGGTGGTGACCAACGAGGTCCACTACGCCGATCCCGGCGGCCACCGGCTGCAGGACGTGCTGGTCTGCATCCGCCACGGCGCCACCCTGGACGAGGCGCGCGAGCTGCTGCTGCCCAACGCCGAGTACCGCCTCAAGTCGGGGGCGGAGCTGGCGGCCATCGGCGCCGGGCTGCCGGACGCGCGCGCCCGCCGGGCCTGGGCCGACGGGCTGGCGCGGGCGGGCGCCATCGGTCAAGCCTGCCGGCTGGACCTGGACTTCGAGCGCTACCGATTCCCGGGCTTCACGGTCCCCGAGGGCGAGACGCCGTTCTCATATCTCTACCAGATAGCACACGACGGCTTACGGCGCCGTTATCGGCCCATTACCAAGCAGGCCGTCAACCAGCTGGCGCACGAGCTGGACATCATCGAGCGCACCGGGCTGGCCGAGTTCTTCCTGATCGTCTGGGACCTGATGGAGTTCGCGCGGCGGGGCGGGATCATCGGCCAGGGAAGGGGGAGCGCCGGCGACTCGATCGTGGCCTACTGCCTGGGCATCACCAAGGTCGACCCGATCGAGCACAAGCTCCTGTTCGAGCGCTTCATCAACGAGGCGCGCACGCTGCCGGACATCGACATCGACTTCGACGTCAACCGCCGCGAGGAGGTGATCCAGTACCTCTACTCGCGCTATGGCGAGGACCACGCGGCCATGGTCTGCACGGTCATCACCTACCGCGCCCGGTCGGCCGTGCGCGAGGTGGCCAGGGCGCTGGGCTTCCCCTTGGAGGCGGTCGATCGGGTGGCCAAGGCGCTCGACACCCGCGACGCATCCGACGTGGCCCGCGACCTGGCCCTGGACGGCTCGTTCGGCTGGCTCTTCGAGGAGCTGGGCGTCTCCATGACCGATGCGGCCGTCCCGCCCGGCCGCGACGGCCGCGGTGTGGTCGTGCGGCAGCCGTCGGACTCACCGTGGCACGGGTCACATCGGCCCACGCTGGCCCTGCCGCTGCGGCCCGACCTGGCCGATGCCGAAGCTCGCGCCCGCGACGCCGCCGGCGACCACGACGGGCGGCCGTACAGCGAGAGCGGCTGGGTCCCGCCGCGGCGGCCGAGCGTGCTCGACCAGTCGGTGGTATCGGTCAAGCACGAGGGCTGGCAGCAGAAGCGCTACGGCCCGGGTGGGCTGCGGCCGGCGGGGGATCTGGAGCTGCCCGAGCCGCGGGACAACGGGACGCCGGGGCCCTCGAGCGACCGGCCCGCGGTGGTACGCGTGGATCCGGAGAGCGGCATGCCGGTGGAGGAGCGCCGCCGCCCGAGCGTGCTGCCCGGAGCGGGGCAGGGGGGTTTCCGTCGTCCAGCAATACCGTTGCTCGTATCCGAGGACGGAGGGTTCGAAAACGGGGGAAATCTGAGCCTTGCCGCTGGCCGGACCGCCGACCAGCTGCATAGCAGTCACTCCATTGCTGAGCGACGGGAAGATCCCGAAGATCCCGAAGATCCCGAAGATCCCGAAGATCCCGGTCCCGGTCCCCGTCCCGATCCCGGTCCCCGTCCCGGTCCCGATCCCGGTCCCCGTCCCGCGGCGGACGCCACCCACGCTCCTCCCCGCAACCGCTGGCAGTGGCTCCTCACCCTGTGCGCCGAGATCGACGGCTTCCCGCGCCACCTGGGGATCCACGTCGGGGGAATGCTCGTGACCCGCACGCCGCTGATCGACCTGGTGCCCATCGAGCGCGCCACCATGCCCGGCCGGGTCGTGACCCAGTACGACAAGGAGGACATCGAGGCGCTCGGCCTGGTCAAGATCGACCTCCTCTCCCTGCGCACCCTGGGCGTCGTGGCCGAGTGCCTGGACCGCATCGAGCGCGACACCGGCCAGCGCCCGGACCTCGACCAGCTCCCTCACGACGACCCCGCCGTCTTCCGCACCATCCAGGCCGCCGACACGGTGGGCATGTTCCAGATCGAGTCCCGCGCCCAGATGCAGGCCCTGCCCAAGGCCCGCCCGGAGCGCTTCGAGGACCTGGTGGTCCAGGTGGCGATCATCCGCCCCGGCCCGGTGCAGGGCAACGCGGTCCACCCCTACCTCCGACGCCGCGCCGGCCAGGAGCCGGTCACCTACCTCCATCCCAGCCTGGAGCCGATCCTCTCCGACACCCTCGGGGTGATCCTCTACCAGGAGCAGGTCATGCAGGTCGCCATCGAGGTCTGCGGCTACTCGGCGCTGGAGGCCGACATCTTCCGCAAGGCGATGGGCTCGCATCGGTCCCACGCCAAGATGCAGGCCGAGCGCGGCAAGTTCGTGGCGGGGGCAATGCGCACCGGCCTGACCGAGGAGGCCGCCGACGAGCTCTTCGCCAAGTGCTCCGCCTTCGCCGAGTTCGGGTTCGCCCGCGCCCACGCCGCGGCCTTCGCCAAGATCACCTACGACACGGCCTGGCTGCGCCACCACTACCCGACCCACTACTACGCCGGCGTGCTGAACAACCAGCCGATGGGCTTCTACTCGCCGGCGGTGGTGCTCAACGACGCGAAGCGCCACGGGGTGACGGTGCTGCCGCTGGACGTCAACGCATCGGCCTGGGAGCACGACACCCGTCCGGAGCCGGGCGGCAGCTGGGCCCTGCGCCTGGGCCTGCGCCAGGTGAAGGGGATCGACGAGTCGGCGCGCGAGACGCTCGAGCGCGAGCGCGCCATCGGTCCCTACGCCGGCGTGCGCGACTTCGTGGCCCGCACGCATGCTGGCGAGCAGGTGGTCGAGCGGCTGATCGCCATCGGTGCCTTCGACTGGACCGATACGCCCCGCCGCGAGCTCCTCTGGCAGCTGCGCACGACCATGGAGGATGCGAATCCCGCCCGTCCCGCATTGGGCCTGACCGATGACGCCCAGCGGGCGCTGGGCGCCTCGCTGCCACCCATGACCCTGTCGGAGCGGGTGGCCGCCGACTACCGCGAGCTGGGCCTGTCGCAGACGGCCCACGCCGTCGAGCTGTTCCGCGAGCGGCTCAGCGGCCGCGGCGTCATCACGGTGGCGGAGGCGGCCGGGCGGCGCGATCGGTCCAGGATCCGGCTGGCGGGCTTGGCGGTGTCGATCCAGCACCCGATGACGGCCAAGAACTTCGTCTTCATCGCGCTGGAGGACGAGACGGGGATGATCAACGTCACGGTGCGGCCGGACATCTACCAGGCCAACCGGGCAGTGCTGCACCGGCACCCTCTGCTGGTGGTCGACGGGATCCTCCAGGTGGAGGGGGCGGTGCTGAACGTCGTCGCCCGGCGGCTGCACCCGGTCGACGCGGTGATCGCGGAGGCGCCGGACGATGCGCCGCTGCCGCTGGCCAAGCAGCAGCGCATGTTCCGCTAGACCGCCGCCCGCGGGTCGGGCATCGGTCCAGAATCTGGCGATTCCGGCAAGATGTGGCCGGCCGGGAACAGTTCATGGCCGATACCGCCGCTGGGTGGTGAAATGCCGACGATGTGCGGAACCCGGGACGAGGGGTTGACGCGAGGTACCGCTCCCCTGCAACCTGATGCTCGTGTTGCAGGGATCCAGAGTCCAGCTGCGCCCGATTCGCGAGGCCGACCTGGACGCGTTCTACGCGGCGCACATCGATCTCCGCAGCCGCGGCGCCTTCTTCCCGCTGGGCGTGGCGTCTGAGGCCAAGATCCGTCACGACTTCGCGGAGACCGGCTTCTGGCAGCGCGAAGAGGGCACGCTGCTCATCCTCACCCCGGACGGCGAGATGGCCGGACACATCGAGTTCTTCAAGCCGGTCAACTACTGGGACGCGTTCGAGCTCAGCTACCAGCTGTACGACAGCCGTTTCGCCGGCCGCGGCTACGTGACCGAGGCGGTGCAGCTGCTGGTCGACTACCTCTTCGCCACCAAGAAGCAGCACCGCATCCACCTGGTCATCGTTCCCGAGAACGCGGCCTCACGACGGATCGCCGAGAAGTGCGGCTTCGTGCTGGAGGGCACCACGCGCGGGGCGTTCTTCAACGACGGGCGCAACCAGGACGTGCTCATCTACTCCCTGCTGCGGACCGATCCGCGGCCGTGGCGCGATCCCGCGGCGACGGGGTAGGCTCGCCGCATGGGCATCGCGGTCGTGGGCGCCGGGGGCCACCCGCGCCGGAGCGGGGGCGGCGACGGCTTCCCTGCAGGGCGATCGTGGGCGCCCCTGACGAGCCGCCGTGGGCGCTGTTCCGCGCGGCTCCCTTCGGCTGACTGTCAGCCAGTCACCCAGCTACTGGTATCCGGGATCGGTGGTCGCGAAACCTCATGAAACCTATGCCCGGCACACGCCGACCAACCCAATCTGCGACCCAACAGTATCTGGGTGACTCCGTGACGGGAACGAGCCTGCCAAGCCGAGAAAGGCACCCCTGGGCACGCCCGGAGCTCGTGCCGTGACCGATCCCGCCCCCCGCGACCAGTCGCGGGACGAGCCGCGCGACGAGCTCCGCGACCAGCTCCGCGACCAGCTCCGCACCTTCACCTTTGGGCTGCCGGAGGCGTGGGAGGACCATCCCTGGGGCGAATCGGTCGCCAAGGTCGGCAAGAAGGTGTTTGTCTTCTTCGGCATGGAGCAGCCCGAGAGCACCGGCGTCCGGCTGGGCGTGAAGCTGCCCGAATCGCACGAGGAAGCGCTGGCCCTCCCCTTCGCGGAGCCGATGGGCTACGGCCTGGACCGCGGCCATTGGGTCTGGATCAGCGCGCCGGCCGATGCGCCGGCGGAGATGCTGACGGCCTGGATCGAGGAGAGCTACCGCGCCGTGGCGCCCAGGAAGCTGGTGGCCGGGATGAAGCCCCCCGCTACCCGTCCGCCGGCTCGATCGCCGTGATCTGGGCGGTCCACGGGCAGAAGCGCTCGCCGGACAGGGTTCCGGCCTCGATGTACGAGGGCAGGCCGTCGCAGACCTCGACGGTGAACTCAGCCAAGTCAACGTCGTCGGGGTCGATGTGCCAGCTGTAGCCGGTGTTCACGCCCCCGTCGTCGCCGCGCACGACCAGGCCGTTCGGGATCAGCGGCCCCTCCTCGCCGGCGAACCAGGCGCGCGCGAGCTCGATGTCGTCCGGATGGGTCAGCAGGATCCGGTACTCCTCGGACTCGCCGACCAGGAAGGTGACCACCACCGCGCCACGCTCGCCCGCCGAGGGCGACGCCGTCGGGGCGTCGCTCGCTGACGCCTCGGCGGTGGGCGACGACGATGCCGCCTCCGACGGCGAGACGGTGGCCCTCGGGGCCGGGACCGACGGGCTGCTGGCCGCCGTCGAGCAGCCGGCCAGCAGCAGGGCCGCCAGGGTGACGCACAGGGGCTGAAGCATCGGTCCTCTGAAGGTCATGGGGAACTGCATCCTGCCCCACGCCGTCCTGTCCGGCAAGTGAGCCGACCGTACCGGCCGGCAGTACGGGAGGAACGACCGATGCGTCGACTGCTCTCTCTCCTGGGCGCCAGCGTTGCGCTCCTGGTCTTCGCGGGCCCCGCCCTGGCCTGCGGTGGGCTGATCGGGCCGAACGGCTCGGTCAACCTGCTGCGGACCACCACCTTCGCCGGCTACCACGACGGCGTGGAGCACTACGTCACCGCCTTCGAGTTCGCGGGCGGCGGCGGCCAGTTCGGAAGCATCGTGCCGCTGCCCGGCATCCCCACCAACGTGGAGCGCGGCGGCGACTGGACGCTGCAGCGCCTGGTCCTGGAGACGGCCCCCCAGCGCGAGGGGCTGCTGTTCGCCGCCGCGGCGGGTGCCGACCGCGACGGGGCCGAAGTGCTGTTCGAGACGCGGATCGACGCCCTGGACATCACGGTGCTGCGCGGCGGTGGCGACGAGGTCGGTGCCTGGGCGACCCAGAACGGCTTCCGGCTGCCACCCGACGCGCCCGAGGTGCTCGACTTCTATGCCGATCGCTCGCCGATCTTCATGGCCGCCGTGTTCGACGCCGATGCCGCCGCCGAGCGCGGCCAGGCGGTGGGCGACGGCACCCCCGTCCACCTGACCATCCCCACCGACAACCCGTGGGTCCCGCTGCGCATCCTGGCGCTGGGACGCACGGCCGCCGAAACGGTCCAGGCCGACGTCTTCCTGCTGACCGACGAGCGGCCCGCCTTGCTCCCGGATCCGGGGGCGCTGATCGGTGCGCCCGGCCTCTCGCTGGAGCACGCGGCACCCGCCAGCGATCTGCTGCTGGCCGACCTGCGTTCGGACGCGGGCATGGAGTGGATTCCGGAGCGCGCCTGGCTGACCAAGGTGGCGATCGATGCCGACGCTGCCGACCTGCGCTTCGACTTGGCCATCGATGCATCCGGCAAGGGCCTGCCCTCGCTGCAGGATGCGGGCTTCGCCCCCTTCGGGCCGGTCACGCCCCCGCCACCCAGCACCGCCGTCTGGCTCATCCTGCTGGCGACCGCGCTGGCGCTGCCGGTGGGCGGTGCCTGGCTGGTGACCGTGGCCGCGCGCGGCGGCGGCGGAGGTGGGCGACCCCTGGCCGGCGCGTGACGACGGTGGCGATTCGCCGGATCCGGCCGGCGGCCGCGGCCCTGCTCCTGGCGGCGGCCGCGGTCTCCGGCTGCAGTCCCCCGGCCGCGGTCCGGGTGGAGCTCACGGTCCACTACTCGGGCTTCGAGCCGTCGGAGGTCAGCGTGCCGCACGGCGTGCCGGTCACCTTCGTGATCACCAACCAGGACCCGATCGATCACGAGTGGCTGGTGGGCGACGACGCGTTCCATGAGCGCCACCGCACCGGAACCGATGGTCAGCATGGCAGCCGTCCGGACGAGGTCAGCCTGCCGGCGCTCCGGACGGTCGAAACGACCCTGACCTTCGACCGGCCGGGACGGCTGGCGTTCATCTGCCACCTCCCGCGTCACGAGGAGTACGGCATGGTCGGGAGGCTGACCGTCACCTGATCCCAGGCCCTGGTCGGGGTCCGGCGCTGGCGCCCGGTCGCGGCCCGCATGGGACCTTCAGGCCCTTGTCGCGGACGGCTCGACCACCGATACTCCCCGCTCCACCCGTCCGGGTGGAGCGTGCACCTTCTGAGGGGAGGGGGGACCTTTTGCCGAAGCCCGGTGGCAGGATCCTCCGGCGCCGCCCGAGGGGGGCGGGGGCCGGCCTCCTGATGTTCGCCTTGCTGGCGGCCGCGATGCGGCCGGCACCGGCG